>JACQUQ010000065.1 GCA_016210175.1 Chloroflexota bacterium
CCTGGTTTTGCTGTCTAGACAACGGGGTACACCTCACTCTACCACCAGCTTGTTGGCGCTCTCCACGATGCCACTGCCAATCGGCAACCCCTGCGCCACAAAGTCGGCGTACTGCACCTGCTCCCAGCGTTTCGCCAGATAGTCCAGCGTCGCCTCCTGCACCAGCGCCGCCTGCTCGGGGGCGCGGGCCGCAGCTACCGGCAGCAGCACCAGTTCCGCCAGCACGTCGGCGGCATCGGCCCACTTCCACTGGTGTGCCTGCTGCTCCAACCAGTCCACCAGCCGCACGGTCCCAGTCCCCCAGACGACTTGCCCTGCCCCCGCTAGGTGCTCCATCGCATGGGGAAAGTCCAGAATCCGCACCGCATCCGGCCGGTGATAGTCGAGAAAGCCCTGACACCAGTCGCTGCCGTCCACCACCCCCGCAACCCGCCCAGCGCGCTGGATCCCTCGCCGGTGCAACTCGCTCCAGGCCAGCCGTCGGAAGGTCTCGTGGTCGGCCAGGCGGGAAAAGTAGCTCAACTCGCACGTCTGGACCGCCACCGCGCCCGTGGCGTCTTGCCGCCCCTCCACTTGGCCCACCGCCAGCGTCTTGACCTCGGCCCACTGCCCGCCCGTCAGCGGCACCATTGCCCCAGCTACACTCACCTGGAGCAGCGCCGGTCCGCTTGGCTCCCCAGGCTGCTCCCGTTCCAGCCGTTCCACCTCAGCGGTCTGCACCGCCACATAGGCTGCCCCGGCCTGTTCCGTCCGTCGCCGCACCGTTGCTTCCCCCAAGCGCACCTTGGTGAAGTGCTCCAGCAGCAAGGCCGCCCGCTCAAAGCTGGGCACTTCCGCCCCCAGCCGCACCAGGCTCTCGGCCAGACTGGGCGTCAGGCTACCTGGCAGCAACGCCAGTTCGTCATCCAGGGGGAAAAAGCCCAGCGCCACAGCCGGGACAGACCGTATAACTGCGCTCTAGCAGGGTGCGGAAATACCCTGTTTGGGGCCAGTTTTTCGTCTCAATTAGGCACGATATTGTATCAATTATGGCCATCCCAGGGGGTTTTTCCGCAGCCTGCTAGGGTCAGGGCCTGCTCCCCTTGAGTGGTCAACTGCCGCCGCTGCTTCCCCCGGTCCTCCAGCGCTTGCCCGCAGCCGGGACAGGTCACGGCCACCCCGGCCGCCTGCGCCGCCTGCACGTCCATCAGCGGGCTGGTACTGGCGCTGTCCTGTAGCATCTGCGCCCGCACTGTGGTCAGGCGTTCGTCCAGGGCCGTCTCAATCTCCCGCAGCGTGGCACGGGGGTGTGCCATCCGCCACTGCTTCATGCTCCGCGTCAACTCCGTCGTCAGCGCACGCCATTTCCCTTCCAGGTCGTCGGTCTGCATCGCCCCACTCCCGTCCCAGTCTTGCCCCGATTCTACACCCCGTCCCAAAACTTTGACGGGCACCCGCTCGAGGGCAGGACCTTGACCATTATCCCAGGATAAGGTATAGTAACAGTGAGGAGTGACGAGCGGGAGTAGCTCAGTTGGCAGAGCATCTGCTTCCCAAGCAGAGGGTCGTGGGTTCGAGTCCCATTTCCCGCTCCACCTTGCTTCTGGTTGACTCATAACGCCTCGCCGGGAGGGTTTGCGTTCGGGTTGGCAAGACGTTATGATCGGGGGGACAAGGCCGGGGACCGCCTCTCCTGCGGTTCTCATTGGGCTAGGTGGGTCCTCGGGCTCGGGGTCCCCGGCACCCCTCCAGTTGGCGAAAAGGCCATCCCTTTTGATGGGGGTGGCTTTTTCGCGTCTTGACATGCTGGATGACGGGGATCTATGCTGCTGGCATCTCACCTAGCCCGTGGGAAATATCAGCAGGAGGTGGCTAAGATGAGCCGCTTACCCCGTCGTGTGCCCCGTTCTCGTGGACCCCTGGATGGTCTTCCCTGGCCCCTGTGCGGGGTCTGTTTGTCGCGCCACTCGCCGGAGCTACGCCACTGCGCGCCTCGTCCAGTTCGCCGAGGTCTTGCGCCCCTGCTGCACCCGGCCCCAGTGGAGGTACTTCGTCACCGTCCTCCTGGCCCTGGTGCAGTGTGAAGAGCGCCGGACCCTCAGCGGCCTGCTGCGGCAGGTGGCGGAGCCGGTCAGCCTGTCCGTCCGGTCCCGCTTCCTGGCCTGCTCGCCCTGGTCGCCCGCAGCGCTGGCTCGGGTCTGGCTGGCCCGTTTCCAGGAGCAGCTTGCGCCCCAGGTCCAGGCGGAGCATGCCCGGCCCCGGCGCCGCGGCCGGCCCCGGGCCACCCAGGTCACCGGCTACCTGGCGCTGGACGACTCCACCCACCACAAGCCCCGAGGCAAGCGCATGGGCGGACTGGGCCGGCACTACTCCGGGACCGAGGGCAGGCAGGTGCCTGGGCACAGCCTGTTCGGTGGGGTCTACCTGCTGCTGGGGCGGATCGGCCCGCTGGCCCCGCAGCGGTACTGCCAGCGCCAGACCTGCGTGCGGGCAGGGCGCCCTTTCCGCAGCGCGGTGGCGGCCATCGAGCAGTTCACGCCGGCCCCCCACACCGCCACCCATGTGCTGGTGGACAGCTGGTACCTGTGCGGGCGGGTCTGGCGGGCGGCGCTGCGGCGGGGCTGGGACATCAGCGGCGGGATGGGCCGGTCAGCCAGGTGCGGTACTTCGCCAGCAGCCTGGGCAGCGACGACCCGCAGGAACTGGTGCCGGTGCTGGCGCAGCGCTGGGCGGTGGAGGTCTGGTTCGAGAACCTGAAGGACCTGCTGGGGAGCGACCACTACCAGGTGCGCCGTGCCGCGGGGGTGCTGCGCATCTGGACGCTGGTGGCCTGCCTGACGGTGTACCTGGACGAGCAGCGGGCGGAGCAGGCGGCGGAGCAGGGGTACCTGCCGAGCCGGGGGGATGCCCGGCGGGCAACGCAGGCGGAGCACCGGGGTAACCTGGTGCGCGGGAAGGTACCCCGGTGGCGCGCTGCACGGTGGAACGGCTGCTGCGGGAGTTGGGGCTCCAGGGGGGAGTACCCGGGCGACGGCATCGCACCACCATTCCCGATGAGGTAGCACCGCGGCCGGCGGACCTGGTGCGGCGGGACCTCCAGGCTCCCGCGCCCAACCGCCTGTGGGTGGCCGACCTGACCTACGTGCGCACCTGGTCCGGCTTTGCCTATGTGGCCTTCATTATCGATGCCTACTCCCGCTACCTCGTCGGCTGGCACGTCGCCCGCTCGCGGCACACGGACGTGGTGCTCACTGCCCTGGAGCACGCGCTGTGGGTGCGCACGGGACCCTTCGACCGGCTGGTGCATCACTCCGATCGCGGCGTGCAGTACCTCCCGATCCGCTCCACCGAGCGGCTGGCGGAAGCTGGCATCGCCACGTCGGTTGGGAGCCGCGGTGATGCCTATGACAATGCCTTGACCGAGACGGTGAACGGGCGGTACAAGGCGGAATTGGTGTATCGCCGCGGCCCGTGGCGCGGCAGGGAGGACCTGGAATGGGCGACCCTGGAGTGGGTGGATTGGTGCAATCACCGGCGGCTGTTCAGCGCCATCGGCTATTTGCCGCCGGCAGAGTACGAGGCGAGCAGGTCTGCTACACTCACCCCGGTGGTAGCCGGGACCCAATAATCGAACCCTCCCTCAAACCCGGGGCGGTTCAAGCGGACGCTTATGCCGAGTCAGGAAAGCGAAAAGGCCCTGGTCGCCCGTCGGAAAGATCTTGCCCCCTCCGTGCAGATGGCGTACAATCCCCACTCAGTAGAGGCAGGTCCGCATCAGTGCTCCCCCAAGCCCTGCGGCGCGGCACGAACCTGCGCCGAGCACCCTGAGCGCGGCCAGTCCCCACCCTAGAGGGATGTGCCCGTCGTGGAGACCGTGAAAGCTACGGTACTGTCCGCCCCCCCACCGCCAGCCAGCCGCAATGGTCAGCGCCGCGCCCGCTACCGCCGCTTCCAGCGCCTCCTGCGCGCCGCTACGGTGGCCCTGGACCTGCTCCTGATCAATGCCGCCTTCGTCATCGCCTACAGCCTGCGCTACGACCTGGCCGTGGGCGGCGAAGTAGCGGAGGTCAACTACGTCCAACTGGACGTCTATCTTCCCATTCAGGCAGCCCTCTCGGTCATCCTCCTGGCCTGCTACAGCCTCTACGGCCTGTACCGCGCCACCCCGCGCACCGCACTCGTCGTCGAGGGCGGCAAGGTCCTGGCCGGGACCAGCATCGGCATGGTGGTCCTGTTCGGCGGGTTCTTCCTGCTGCGCGGGCTTGCCTACTCCCGCGCGGTGTTCCTCATGGCCTGGGCGCTCATCGTGGCGCTCCTGGTGGTCGAGCGGCTGGCGCTGCGGGTGGTCCGGGCGGCCTTGCACCGCCAGGGCCTCGGGGTGCGGCGGGTGCTGGTGGTGGGCGGCGAGGAGGTCGGCCTGAAGGTGATGCATGTCATCAGCACGGAGCCTGGCCTGGACTACCGGCTGGTGGGCTTCGTGCGCGACACCGGAGTAGGCGACCTCGGCCGCTTCCGCTGCCTCGGCACCCTGGATAAGCTGGCCGACGTGGTGCAGGACTACGCGGTTGACGAGGTGATCATCGCCCTGCCCTCCCACGGGCACACATCGGTGGCTGCCGCGACCGAGCAGTGCCAGCGGGTGGGCGTGCCCTTCAAGTTCGTGCCTGACCTCTTTGAGCTGAGCCTGGGCCGGACCGATATCGACGACCTGCGGGGCCTGCCAGTCATCGGCATGAAGGACCTGACCATCCAGGGGGCCAACCTGCTGATCAAGCGGGCGGTCGATGTCGCGGTGGCCCTGGTGCTGCTGGTGGTCCTGGCGCCGGTGTGGGGCGCCATCGCCCTGGCCGTCAAGCTGGATTCTCCCGGTCCCGTGCTCTTCCGTCAGGCGCGGGTAGGGAAGAACGGTCGCCTCTTCCAGGCCTGCAAATTCCGCTCTATGCGGCAGGACGCGGAAGCGCTCCTCCCTCGCCTGAAGGCGCGCAACGAAGCGTCGGGACCGCTCTTCAAGCTGCGCGACGATCCGCGCGTGACGCGGGTGGGCCGCTGGCTGCGGCGCACCAGCCTGGATGAGCTTCCCCAGATCATCAATGTGCTGCGCGGGGAGATGAGCCTGGTGGGACCGCGCCCGCCCCTGCCCGCGGAGGTGGCCGCGTACCAGGCATGGCAGCGGAAACGGCTGGAGGTCGCGCCGGGCATGACCGGCCTGTGGCAGGTCAGCGGCCGCAGCGAGCTTCCCTTCGATGAGATGGTCATGCTGGATATCTACTATATCGAGAACTGGTCCCTCTCCCTGGACTTCCAGATCCTGCTGCGGACCATCCCCGCGGTGATCACCGGCCGGGGCGCTTACTGACCCCGGTGGTGCCGTGACCAACCGGGACCCTGACCCGCCCCGGAGCTTCCTGGGCGACCGGGGCCGGGTGGGGCCGACGTTTGCACGCCAACAGCCCTCTCCGCCCTACCCCTGTTGGCCGATGCGCCGCACAGGGAGGGGAAGAGGGCTGTTCTCGTCTGGCCTCGGTTGCCCCCCGTCCCCGTCACCATCCGGAGGGTCATGGTCCGCCGTTCCCACGCTAGGGCCGCGTCTTCGGCCGGCGCTATCCCCCCAGGCTCTCCAGGATCTCCTTGAGGCCCTGGGCGATACAGGTGAAGATGGGCGTATCCCGCTCGGTGTAGGGGCGCTGCTTGGCCTCCCGCAAGGCCATCACCAGGTCCAGGAACTCCGCCGGGTCGGTGGCCTCGAAGGCCACCACGAACTCCTGGTCGTCCAGGCCGTAGGAGTAGCTGGTGTTAATGCGGACGTTGGGGTACTTGTGGCCGATGGCGATGTGCTCGTCCATCATGGGCTGGCGCTCCGACATGGGGAGCTGGTACCACTCATGGGTCTTGACGAAGGGGTACACAAAAAAGTACTTGGACCCGGCAGGGCGCACCGTGGTGCGGGTGCCCTCCTGGCCCTCGTGGCGGTGGTTGTCCACGTAGATGGAGCGCCGGGTCATGGAGAGGAAGGAGTGGGCCAGGGTGAGATACGGCCCCATCGCGCTCAGGTTGGTGCGTGCCGCCATCTCCGGGAACGCCTCCAGGCGGTCGCTCACCTTCCACAGCAGGAAGTCCACATCGGCCCGCAGGCCCAGGCAGGTATAGCTCCGGATCATCATGGAGTCGCTGAAGGACTCTACGAGCGTGAGGAACTCCTGAGCGGCGGCCCGGCGCTCTTCCTGGGGCAGCCGACGCCAGGCGGGGTCCAGCTTGTAGAAATCGTACTTCAGGTAGTAGCGGCGCTGCTCTTGCGGCTGGTCGGCCATGCTTCCTCTCTTTGGGTCCCCACCAGGGATGGCGAGGGCTGCTCGCATAGGGAGCCAAGTCCTGCGCTAGGGGCTTGGCCCTCCGGCGGAGGGGACATCCACATGCCTTGTTGCCACGATTGTAAACGAGCGTGGGGCAGCGGGCAAGCTGCTGTGGACGCGCCGGGGCCCGGTAGCATAGCACCACCGGGCCCCGGGACGACGTTGGCTCGCCAGGCTACTTCCACTCCCAGATCTGCGTGCGGGTGTTCCCGTTCGCGTCCGTCTCGTATTCATACACGCACGCCACGGCATTGAGACCAGACCACGCCTCGGATGACGACTGCACGTACACGGCGCCCCGGAAACTGACGGCGCCACCCGGGCCCGTGATCTTGCCGGCGCCCTGCCCGACCCAGGTGCCCATTTCTCCGTTCTGTCCCATGAGGACGCCCTGACCCTCGCCGTACAGCGTGCCATCCGGGCGGACTACCGACCAATAGGTTCCCATTTCGGCCGTCTCCACACCCATGAACGATCCGCTCTGCTGGAACGAGGTTTCGACCTTGGGACCGTGCCCGTCCGAAGGTAAGACCCGCTGCCCGGTGATCTTCCCACGCCGGTCGCCGATCTTGTTGCCGAGCATTGCCGTTCCTCCCTGCAAACCATCACTCACCTCTCCAACGGTAGCCGCAGTGTAGCTTTCTTGGTGCTACCTGTCAAGGACCATCATGCGCCACACATCATGACTATGAACTACCCTCGTCCAATTTGGATCACGAGCAGACTTAGACATGCTGTCTTGCCGCACGGTGAAGTATCCCTCGCGGTAGTGTTTCCCCAACGAGGGCGAAGTCCGGGCACGCCGCGTCGGATTCTGCTACAATGGGACCGGCAGCGCGCAGGAGGCCGGGATGGAAGGCAGGCGTTTTGCGGGCAAGGTGGCGCTGGTGACAGGGGCCGGCCGGGGCATCGGTCGGGCCATCGCCTTGGCGTTCGCCCGCGAAGGGGCCGCGGTCGCCATCAACTATATGGCCACGCGGGAAGGCGCTGAGCGTACCGCCGAGGAAGCCCGGCGCCTGGGCGTCCCCGCGCTGGCGGTCCCGGCGGACGTTTCCCTGGCGTCTGACGTCACCGCCATGATCGCGCAGGTGGAGCGGGAATGGGGACGCATCGACATCCTAGTGAACAACGCGGCGGTCTTCAGCCCGGCGCCCCTCTTCGAGGTCACGGAAGCGCTCTGGGACCGCATCCAGGGGATCAATATGAAGGGCGTGTTCCTCTGTTCCCAGGCCGCGGCGCGGGGCATGGTGCAGCGCGGTTCCGGGGTCATCATTAACCTGGCCTCGGGGGGTGGCCTCAGCCCTGACCCCGGCTACGACGTCTCGGTGGCCTATGCCAGCTCGAAGGCAGGCGTGCTGATGCTCACCAAGCGCCTGGCCCTGGAGCTGGCCCCGGCCGTGCGGGTGAACGCGGTGGCGCCGGGGATGATCGATTCCAAGCCGGAGCAGATGAGCGACGCGTTCCGGGCGCGCTTCGCCGCCCAGACGCCCCTGCGCCGTCTGGGATGGCCGGAGGAGATCGCCGCGGCGGTGCTCTTCCTGGCCTCCGATGAGGCCGCCTTTATCACCGGCCAGACCCTCAATGTTGATGGCGGCATCATCACCCATTGAAGGACCGAGGGAAACGGTGGAGGCGCGGTGGACGCCCCGGTTACCCCTCCTCAGTCCGCATCCCTCAGTCCTGGAGGGCAGTATGGTCCAACAGCAGTGGCTCCGTCAGAGCTTCGCGCGCACGGTGCAGCAGCCGGAAGCACGCGTGGACCTCGCGCGGGCCGCCCTGATCATCGCGCAGGAGCACCACCCGGAGTACGCGATCGAGGAGTACCTGGCCCGCCTGGACGACCTGGCGCGCCGCTGCGCGGCCCGGCTGGACGCTGCCCCCAGTGACGCGGAGCGGCTGGCAGCCCTCAACACGGTCCTCTTTGCGGAGGAGGGGTTCTGCGGCAACCGCGCCGATTATTATGACCCCCGCAACAGCTTTCTGAACCAGGTGCTGGACCAGCGCACGGGTATTCCCCTTACCGTGTCGGTGGTCTACCTGGAGGTAGGCTGGCGGCTGGGGCTGCGCCTGGCGGGGGTGGGGCTGCCGGGGCACTTCATCGTGGTGTACCACGGCGCCGAGGGCGAGCTATACCTGGACCCCTTCCACGGCGGCCGCACGCTCACTGTAGAAGATTGCCAACACCTGGTGCAGCAACTCCACGGGGAGAACCTCCCCTTTCGGCCGGAGTTCCTCCAGCCCGTCACCAAGCGGCAGATCCTTTTCCGCATGCTCAATAATTTGTTGGCGATCTACGAGCAGGCGCAGGACCACGAAGAGATCCTGGCGACGCTGGACCAGATGCTCATTCTGGACCCCGATGCGCTGGCCCAACTGCGGCAGCGGGGGCTGTTACATCTCCGGTTCCGTGCCCTGGCCTACGCCGCCGTGGACCTGGAGCGCTTCCTGGCCCTGGCCCCCGGCGCGTCGCAGGCCGGCGAGGTCCGGCGGGCGCTCAGCCGTATCCGTCATCTGTGGAGGAACTGAGCCGGGCGGCGAGCCTGCCCCACCCGCGGGCCGCGCCTGTTGCAGCACCGGAGGGTGCTCGTTTCCTACTATGCTATAGGACCGAGAGGAGGAAGCGGTGAGTCAGCAACACAAGATCCGACCGAGTCGCGCCGAGCGCGCCCGGCAGAAGACCCGGGTGCCCAACCTGCCGACGGCGAGGCCGCCCCTGGAGCGGCACTTCGAACCGGCGCCGGCGAGCGTGGCCCCGGCCGTCGCACCGGTACGGTCCGCGCCGCGGCCAGGAGAAATCCAGGACTATTCCTATGTTGGCCGCGACCTGGTCCGCATTGCGGTGATCTCCGGGATCCTGCTGGTGCTCATGGTGGCGCTGGCCTTCGTCATCCGCTAAGGAAGGGACCGCGCCCCCCGGCCAGAGCGAACCTCCATCATGCAGCACACCCCCGATCGAGTAGGCGGGTGGATCGCCCCACCCGCCGCTCACACCACCGGACCTACAGGTCCGTATCCGGCGGTTCGCCAGGCATTCCGGGTTGCGCGGTTCGTCTCTGCCAGGCTCAGCAGGCCCAACCCTCGCCAATAGGCTTTGGTGAGCACCGCCGGCATTGGTGGACTCCCCGCATTGCGCCAGGGTCCCTTCTGGGTGTGCAATATCCTGCCCCTCCCTTCCGGCATCGCCCAGCTTCCTCGATGCGCTTCCGTCAGGTCCCGTAGTGTGGTCTTACCCCGCTCTATGACCTTCAGCGCCAGCCCTATGCGTACCCTCGCCTTGTCCTTGCAGCGGCGGAACCCCAAGACCTTACGGAGCTTCGGGCGGGCCACCCCGGTCTTTGCTCGGTTCACCTTCAGCTTGAGCTTCTTCTCCAAGTAGCCCACCACCCTCTCCAGCACCCGCGGTCCCCGTGGCCCACATCAACCCCCGCCAGGCCCGCCACTTTGCCCAGGCCAGCGGGCGGCTGGCCAAGACCGCTGCCAGCGCGCCCAGGTGTTGGCCCACTACGCCCAGAGTCTGGAGCCGCCGCGCTACCAGCCGCCCGACCCCCAGACCCAGGAACTGGAGGCTCGGCGTACCCGCCGCACCCAGGTCCAGGAAATGCTGGTGGCCGAGCGCAACCGCCTGCGCACCACCCCGCCCGCGCTAAGGTGGCGCTGACGGCCTGCATGCGCAAGTTGCTCACCTATCTGAACGGGGTGCTGCGTCAGCAGCGCCAGGAGCAGGTGGGCCTGCACCCCGTGGGGTAGGTCCGGTTCTCCTTTCCCCCAACCACAGTTGCTTCCCGCAGCGGGAAGGGGGAGTACTCCGCGCCCCTCTCCGCGGCGGAGAGGTCCGTCCTCGCCTCCCATCTGGTACACCTTCTGGTCACACCCCCGCGTCGCGGCATCCCGGACACCTGCGGCGAGACATGCTATAATAAGCCCGCCGTGGGAAGATGACTGACATGCCGCACGTCGGTGGGGAGGGGTGCCCATGTATACCGGGGGATCCGGCACCGGACTCGACCCGCGGGTAGCCGGCGTGCTGTGCTATCCGCTGTCGGTCGTGACCGGTGTGCTGTTCCTGGTGCTGGAAAAACACGACCGCTTCGTGCGCTTCCACGCCTGGCAGTCCATCTTGCTCTTTATCGCCTATCTGGGTGTCTACACCGTCGTCAACGTGCTGGGGAATATCCTGAGCATCCTGCCCTTCATTGGCACCGCGCTCTGGGCCCTGTCGCGTACCATCAGTGGGCTGCTGGGTCTGGTGCTGGTCGGGGTGTCGGTGTTCCTCATGGTAAAGGCGTACCAGCGTGAGCGCTACAAGCTCCCCTACCTGGGGGACGTAGCAGAGCGCAACGCCTACGCGTGATGCGTCGTTCCGGTGGTGCGTGTCCGGTCCAGGGACCTCCACGTGGGGCCTCTGACGGCTGAGAGGGAAGCAGTCCAGCATGGCCTTCCGCGACCTGCGTGCCTTCATCAAACTCCTGGAGCAGCGCGGCCAGCTCCGGCGCATTGCCGCGCCGGTGAGTTGCGACCTGGAGATCACCGAGATCACCGACCGGGTCAGTAAGGCGCGCCGGGGCAATGTCGCCTTGCTCTTTGAGAACGTGGAGGGCTACCGCGTTCCGGTGCTCATCAACACCTTCGGCAGCCCGGAGCGCATGGCCTGGGCGTTGGGCGTGGACCACCTGGACCACCTGGGCGAGCGGGTGGCCCGCCTGCTGGACCTGGATATACCGGCCTCCTTCCTGGAAAAGCTGAAGAAGCTGGGGGAACTCAGCGAACTGGCCCGCTTCGCGCCCCGCCTGGTGGAGGACGCTCCCTGCCAGGAAGTGGTGGAGACGCACGCGCCGTCGCTGGACTGGCTGCCCATCATGCAGTGCTGGCCGGACGACGGCGGACGCTACATCACCCTGCCCCTGGTGATCACCCGGGACCCCCGCCACTGGCGGCGGCGCAACGTGGGGATGTACCGGCTCCAGGTCTATGACGACCGCACCCTGGGGATGCACTGGCAGATCCACAAGGGCGGGGCCGAACACCACCGGGAACGGGAGCGTCAGCACGCCGACCGGATGGAGGTCGCCATCGCCCTGGGGGCGGACCCGGCCACCCTCTACGCGGGCTCCTGCCCGTTGCCACCTATCGTGGACGAGTTCGTGTTCTCGGGCTGGCTGCGCCGGGAGCGCCTGGACCTGGTGAAGTGCAAGACGGTGGACCTGGAGGTGCCAGCCCACGCCGAGATCGTGCTGGAGGGCTACGTGGACCCAGCGGAGCGGCGGCTGGAAGGACCCTTCGGCGACCACACCGGCTACTACTCCCTCCCGGACCAGTACCCGGTCTTCCACCTGACCGCCATTACCCACCGGCGTCACCCCATCTATCCTTCCATCATCGTGGGGCGCCCCCCCATGGAGGATGACTGGCTGGGCAAGGCCACGGAGCGGCTCTTCCTCCCCATCATCCGCATGATCCACCCGGAGATCGTGGACATGGATATGCCCTTTGAGGGTATTTTCCATAATCTCCTTATCGTTTCCATGCGGAAGTCGTATCCCGGCCAAGCCCGCAAGGTGATGTACGGCATCTGGGGCCTGGGGCTGATGATCCTCACCAAAGCCATCATTGTGGTGGACGAGGATGTGAACGTCCACGACTACCACGAGGTGACCTGGCGGGTGTGCAACAACGTGGACCCGCGCCGGGATATGGTGGTGGTGGACGGTCCCCTGGATGCTCTGGACCACGCGGCGGACCAGTTCGCCTATGGGGCCAAGGTGGGCATTGACGCCACCCGTAAGGGACCGCTGGACGGGTTCACCCGCCCCTGGCCCGATGACATCACCATGAGCCCGGAGATCACGGCGAAGGTGGATGCGAAGTGGCGCAGCCTGGGGCTGGAGATTGAGTGAGGGCAATGTTCGCTGAGGTCCGACGCAAATTCCCCATTCTGCTCGCACAGGTTCGTTTCGAGCACACCATCTTTGCCCTGCCGTTCGCCTACCTGGGCATGGTGCTGGCGGCCGGTGGGTTGCCCACCTTCTGGCAGTTCGTCTGGATCACGGTAGCGATGGCCGCGGCCCGCACCTACGCCATGAGCATGAACCGTCTGCTGGACTGGCGCGAAGACCGGCAGAACCCTCGCACGCGGGGACGACCGCTGCCCCAGGGCCGCCTGCGGCCGCGGGATGTCCTGGTCTTCAGCCTCGCCAGCCTGGCGGTGATGGTCTTCGCCGCGGCCATGCTCAATCCTCTGTGCGTCTGGCTCTCGCCCATTGCCGCGGTCGTGCTGGGCGGCTACACTCTACTGAAGCGGCACTCGTGGCTCTACCACTTCGCGATCGGCATCGGCGATGGGGGCGCGCCGGTGGGCGGCTGGGTCGCCGTGACCGGGGAACTGGCCTGGGAGCCTATCATCCTGGGACTGGCGGTAGCGGTGTGGGTGGCCGGCTTCGACCTGATCTATACCTGTCAGGACTTCGACTTCGACCGCAGCTACGGTACCCACTCCCTGGCCTCGCGGTTTGGCATCCCGGCGGCGCTGACCGTTTCGACCTGGTGCCACGTGGCGACGGTGGCGCTGCTGGGTGTGCTGGGCGTGCTGATGGGGTTGGGCGTCCTGTACTGGGTGGGGTTGGCGCTGGCCGCGGGGCTGCTCATCTATGAGCACCGCCTGGTGCGGGCTGACGATCTCTCCCATCTCAACCTGGCGTTTTTCAACGTGAATGGGTATATTGCGGTGATCGTTTTTGTCTTCACCGTCGGGGGGCTGTTCATCTAATACCACGCGAGAAGGGGATACAGGACAGTGGCAGAACGGCAGCGTCCTCGGCGCCGCGGGCGGCCACAGCAGCCCACGGAGCCTATCGAACCGGAACTGACCCGCCGACGCGAGGAGCGACGGGCGCGCCAGCGCGCCTTGCATGAGCAGGGGACTCACGGTGGGCCGCCACCGGCACCGGCGCGCCCCCGCTCGGAGCGGATACAGTACCAGGCGCGGATCCTGGAGACCTCGCTCCGGGTCGGAGTCAGCCACCGGCTGAACCTGTTGATCTTCGCCCTGGCCGCGGCGGTGACCCTGCCGGGCCTCTACCTGCGGCTGAGCGGCCAGGTGCATCCCTTCGCGTCGCCCCTGAACGCGGCCATCTTCGGCGCGGCGGTGGTGGGGGCGGCGTTCATTCTCTCCTGGGCCGCCGAAGCCGCAGAGATGGATATTTCCCAGGGGCTGGCTATCGCCTTCCTTGCCCTGATTGCGGTGCTCCCCGAATATGCGGTGGATATGTACCTCGCCTGGCAAGCAGGCCTGTTCGCTGCCGCGTCTCCCGGTGAGACCAATACCTACGCCTCCCTCGCCACCGCCAACATGACCGGCGCGAACCGGCTGCTCATCGGCGTCGCCTGGTCGATGATCGTGTTCCTGTACTGGTGGCGCTTCCGGCAGCGGGCGGTGGAGATCCGGGAGGGACTGAGCGTCGAGATCGTCTTCCTGACCCTGGCGACCGCCTACGCGTTCATCGTGCCCTGGAAGGGTAGCCTGACGCTCCTCGATACGCTGGTGTTTGTGGCCCTGTTCGTGGCCTATATCAGCATTATCGCCCGGGCTGAGGCCGAGGAGCCGGAACTGGTGGGACCGGCCCTGACCCTGGGGATGATGCCGGCCATCCAGCGGCGGCTGGCGGTACTGGTGTTGTTCCTGTTCGCCGCTGCGGTCATCCTGGCGTCGGCGGAGCCCTTCGCGGAGAACCTTATCAGCACGGGCAAGCAGTTTGGGGTCAGCGAGTTCTTCCTGATCCAGTGGCTGGCGCCCCTGGCCTCCGAGGCGCCCGAGGTCATTGTGGCCTTCCTGTTCGCCTGGCGGGGCCACGCGGTGAAGGGCCTGGCCGCGCTCATCTCCTCCAAGGTGAACCAGTGGACCCTGCTGGTGGGCACCCTGCCCGTGGTCTACAGCGCGGGGCTGGGGGGCCTGGGGGCGCTGCCCCTAGACAGCCACCAGATCGAGGAGATTGTGCTGACCGCCGCTCAATCAGCCTTTGCCATCGCTATCCTGGCGAACCTGCGGGTCACCTTGCGGGAGGCGACGCTCCTCTTCGTGCTCTTCAGCACGCAACTGGTTTTTACCGACCCGACCATCCGCTGGGTCTATGTGGGCATCTACCTGGCGCTGACGGTAGTGGTCCTCATGGCCGACCGCAGCCGCCTGGGGAACATTGTGCAGGTCTTCGTCCGGGCGCTGAAGCAGGGCCGGTAGCGGCCTGTTGGCACACCTCTCCCCCTAGCCCCCTCTCCGAAGCGGAGAGGGGGAAACCGCTCCCCCTTCCCGCCGCGGGAAGGGGGCCGGGGGGAGAGGTGTGCCCAGCAGCAGGGACACCGCCGTTCCCTTCGGCAGAGCTTACCCTGAGCGCAGTCGAAGGGCTAAGGAACGGCTCCCCGGCCGGATTTGCTCACAAGCTCTCAGGCAACGCCTTTGGTCTACTGTCGGTGGCTCTGGACGTTGTTGCGGGCCCCGGTCGCGGTGCCGCTCCGGGCGGCTGAGGGCGTCGGCGTAGGGGAAGGCGTCAGCGTGGTGGCGGGCGTAGGCGATGGGTCGGGCGCCGTCGCGGTCGTGGTCGGGGTGGCCGCCGCCTGGGGGGTGCCGGTTCTGGCCGGGGTTGCGGTGGGCTGGGGGGTCGTCGCTCTCGTGGGGGTGCCGCTCGGCTGAGGGGTTCCCGTCCGGGCGGGGGTCGCCGTAGGTGTCCCACGGCCATCCAGCACCGTGAGCCGGGCCAGCAGTTCCTTCGTCAGGTCGCTGCCGAGCTTGCCCGCGCGCTGAAGGTCCTCGATCTCCTTGCGTAGCTCCCCAAGTTGCCGGCGGGCGCGCACCGTTTGCCCCTGTGCCAGCAAGTCCTCGATCTCCTTCAGTGCCTCCTCGATCTGCGCCACCTGCGGCTGGCTCCTGGGCGTGGGCACTGCGCCCTGGACAAAGATCTCCTCTCGCAGGTCGGAGCACGTGCGACGGCTGGGCGGCGCACCGGTGGACTGACAGATGGGCGCCCGCACCAACCCCGGCGGCATCACGAAGGCCGCGGGTGGGCTGTCCCGGAGGGCCGCGGTCATGAAGGCGTTCCAGATAGGCCCGGCCGTGGAGCTGCCGTAGGCGTTGACCATGGGCGTGTAATCCGTGTTGCCCACCCACACGCCCACCACCAGGTCGGGGGTGTATCCCACCGTCCAGACGTCGCGCGCGTCATCGGTGGTGCCGGTCTTGACGGCCACCGGGCGGTCCGGCAGGTCCAGGGGGCTGTTCCGGCCAAAGAACGCGGCGCGGGCCGCGCCGTCCACCAGGATGTCGGTGATGAGGTAGGCGTGGGGGGCGGGGAGCACCTGGCGCTGCTGGGGCTCGGTAAACTCCTCCAGCACCCTTCCGTTGGGCGCCGCTACCTTGCGGATCACCACGGGGTCCAGTTCGCGCATGCCGGGCCGCAGTTGGGTGGCCGGGCGTGGCTGTCCGGACTGCATGCCGTTGTTGGCAAACACGGTGTAGGCGTAGGCCAGGTCGAAGAGCTTGACCTCGCCGCCGCCCAGGGTAAGGGCCAAGCCATAATCGTTCCGCAGCAGGGTGGTGATGCCCATGCGGTGGGCCGTATCCAGGGTTTGGGGCAGACCGGCGTGCTGGAGCGCCAAGACGGCGGGGACGTTCAGGGACATGGCCAGGGCCTGGCGCACCGAGACCCAGCCCCGGTACTTGCCGTCGGCGCTCTTGGGGATCCACTGCCCCCCCCTGCCGTCGGGGAAGGGGGTCCGCTTATCTTCTACCCTGGTGGCGGGGTTCCAGCCCTTCATGAATGCGGTCACGTAGGTAATGGGCTTGAAGGTGGAGCCGGGCTGACGCTCGGCCAGGGCCATGTTGATCTGGCCGCTGATGGCATCGTTCTCGAAATCCGCGCTGCCGACCAGGGCGAGCACCTCGCCGGTGCCGGGGCGCAGTGCGACCAGGGCGGCGTTGCGGGCCTTGCTCTGCTGGTAGGCGGGGCTGTCGACCTTCTCGCGGATAATGGCTTCGGCCTGGCGCTGAAGGTCCAGGTCCAGGCTGGTCGTTACCTGGAGCCCACCCCGGTACAGGGCGTCCGGGCCGTAGCGCGCTTCCAGCGCTTCCCGGATGTGCATGACGAAGTGCGGCGCTTCCATCGCGAACCGGCGCGGCCGGAAGTCGAGGGACTCCCCGGCGGCGGCCTGCGCCTGGTCCTCGGTGATATAGCCGTGGCGTACCATCAGGCCCAGGACCGTCTCCTGGCGGGCCTTGGCCTGGTCGGGGCGGGTGTACGGATCATAGGAGGCGGGCGCCTGGGGCAACCCGGCCAGCATGGCGGCCTCGGCCAGGGTCAGGTCCCGTGCGCTCTTGCCGAAGTAGGCCTGGGCCGCCGCTTCCATGCCGTAGCTGTTGTTGCCGTAGAAGACCTGGTTCAGGTACCACTCCAGGATCTGCTCCTTGGGATAGCGGGAGGTCAGCAGGACGGCCAGCAGGGCCTCTTTGAGCTTCCGCTCTCCCGACCGCTCGTAGCGCTCCGCTTCCGGGATAATGGTGTTCTTGATGAGTTGCTGGGTGATGGTACTGCCGCCCTGGAGATCGTCCGGGTGGAACAGGTTGTTCCACAGGGCGCGGGCCACGCCCCGCGGGCTGACGCCCCAGTTCTGATAGAAGCTGGCGTCCTCAGTGGCGATGGTCGCCTGGATGAGGAAGGGTGCAGCGTCGCCCAGGTGCAGGTAGGTGCGCCGGGTGTCGCTGAAGACTTCGTGGAGCAGGCGTCCGTGGCGATCAAAGATCTGGGTGCTCAGGGGCATCCGCCCCGCCGTCAGGTCGCTGGAAGCGAGCGCGTCGTTGAACTCCCGCACCACCCCAAAGGCGAGCGCGGTGCCCCACCCGGTGGTGATGGCGGTTCCCAGGAGCAGGATCGCGGCGACCAAGCGCCCGATGCGAGTCATTGGTTTTCCATTATCCTCCCGACTGCGCCGGAGTCGTGGCGGGCGGGCAGCCGGCGCCCGACGGCGCCCGGAGTGTCGCATGCGGACAGGCTCCTCTAGGGAAGCGCCAACCCGGCGAAGGTACTACTTAGAACGGTTCGCGCCAGTATTGGTTCCTCTCCCGCGGCACCATGCGGTGTGCTGCGGACCGTGGCCCCGGCCGGCCACGAGCGGGCTGCTGGTCCCGACCACCGGAGGGCGCCGTGGCCGGGCCGGGCACATCCCTCCCCCGGCGGAAAAGTTCCGGAAAGACGAGGTAAAGCGCTTGACTTTGCGGAGAAGCTATGGTAGAGTTCCGCTTACGTTTTCGCGGTTGTACAAACAGGCGGCGTAGCGTATACTAGAACTGGCGGGCCGCTAGCTCAACTGGTAGAGCAGGTGACTCTTAATCACCCGGTTAGAGGTTCGAGTCCTCTGCGGCTCACCATTTTTCTTTGGGCTCCTTTGCGTTCCGGGCCCATGCCGCCACGCCTTATGCCGATACGGGCTGCGCGGGGAAGTGTCGGAACTGGCAGACGAGCATGACTTAGGATCATGTGCCGCAAGGCGTAGGAGTTCGAGTCTCCTCTTCCCCAGGTTCCTTCAGCCCTATCGTCGTCCCAAGCGCCGTCAGCCGCCTGCAAGCTTTCGCCCCGTGCTGGGGTGGTGCAAGAAGCCTGCTTCGTGCTGGCGGTCTTTTCATACGTGGGATCCTACGGAGGCGTACCACACACCGATCGTCCGACCGCTCCTGGTTGCCGACGCCCGACTCGGCCGCGCCATGGACAAGCAGGGGAAAAGGAGACACATGGGCACGCTGCTCCAGGTTCGTGATTTGAGAACCTACTTCTTCACCCAGGAAGGGGTGGTGAAGGCGGTCGATGGGATATCCTACGATCTCGAAGAGGGTGAAGTCCTTGGCTTGGTAGGCGAGAGCGGCTGTGGGAAAAGCGTCAGCGCCCTTTCCCTCATGCGGCTGATCCCGTGGCCGCCGGGCAGGATCGTCAGTGGCGAGATCCTCTTTGAAGGGCGCGACCTGCTCAAGCTCAACGAAGATGACATGCGGCACATCCGGGGCAACCGGATCGCCATGATCTTCCAGGAGCCGATGACCTCCCTCAACCCCGTCCTGACCATCGGCCAGCAGATCGGCGAAGCGCTCCAGTTGCACATGGGCATGAACAATCGTCAGGCCCGGCAGCGCAGCGCGGAGCTGCTGCAAATGGTGGGCATCCCGGAGGCCGCCCGCCGCCTGGATGACTACCCCCACCAGTTCTCCGGCGGCATGCGACAACGGGTGATGATCGCCATGGGCCTGAGCTGCAACCCCAAGCTGCTCCTGGCCGATGAGCCGACCACCGCACTGGACGTCACCATCCAGGCCCAGATCCTGGAGCTGATCAAGCGCCTGACCGCAGAGCTGGGCACCGCTGTCATCATCATTACCCACAACCTGGGCGTGGTCGCCCGCTACGCCGACCGCGTCAACGTCATGTACGCCGGGCGCATCATCGAGACCGCCTCGGCCCGCGAGCTGTACGCCAATCCTCGCCACCCCTACACCCTGGGCCTGCTGAAGTCGGTCCCCCGCCTGGATGAGGCGCTGAAAGAGAAGCTCGACCCCATCGAGGGCATGCCTCCCGATCTGGTGAATGTCCCGCCGGGCTGCCCCTTCCGGCCGCGCTGCCGCTTCGCCGTGGAAAAGTGCGCGGTGGAATACCCGCCCTTCTTCAAGGTAGCCGAGAAGCATGGAGCAGCCTGCTGGGTGGACGTCGTCACGGGGGCGGTGCGGAGTGGTTCCGAGCCCGTGTATAGCGTGACCAAGTAGGCGACACGAAAGGCGGATGAGGTAGGCCATGACACAGCAGCAGACACAGGCAGGCCGCGGCACCCAGGAGCGGGGTGAGGTCCTCCTCGACGTGAAAGGCCTCAGGATGTTCTTCCCGGTGACCCGGGGCATCATCTTCGAGCGGAAGGTCGCCGACGTCAAGGCGGTCGATGATATCAGCTTTTACGTGCGCAAGGGCGAGACCTTGGGGCTGGTCGGCGAGTCCGGCTGTGGCAAGACCACGACCGGACGTGCCATCCTGCGGCTGTATCAGCCGACCGCAGGCAGCGTGAACTTCTGGGACGAGGAGATCAACGACTACATCGATCTGGCGAAGATCCAGGGCGAGCGGCTCCGGCGCATGCGGCGCAAGATGCAGATCATCTTCCAGGATCCCTATGGCTCCCTCAACCCCCGCATGTCCTGTGGCAGCATTATCGGCGAGCCCCTGAAGATCCACGGTCTGGCCAAGGGGCGGGAGTACCAGGAGCGGGTCGAAGAGCTGCTGACCATTGTCGGCCTGCACCCCTACTTTGCCAGTCGCTATCCCCACGAGTTTAGCGGCGGCCAGCGCCAGCGCATCGGGGTCGCCCGTGCCCTGGCAGCCAACCCCAGCTTCATCGTCTGCGACGAGCCGGTCTCGGCCCTGGAC
>JACQUQ010000073.1 GCA_016210175.1 Chloroflexota bacterium
ACCGCCGCCGCCCACCCGGCCAGCACCGCCGCGCACGGTTCCCGGTCCAGCTTGCGGAAGGCCTGCAAGCAGGTGGCGGCGCAGGGCGCCGTCTGCCGGGTGCAGCCCAGGGCGCGTAGCTACGGCTCCGCGTCGTTGCGGCCCCACGCGGCGATGGCGTGGTAGGACCGGTAGCCGCACCACCTGGCGGTGCAGGCCAGCGCCAGCACGGCGGCGGCGGGATGGCGCACTCCGCTCCTCCGGCGGGGGTCCGGCACTGGGCGCACTACCTCGATCAGGGGCGGCATGGCGTTCGGCATCGCAGGTCCCTCCTGCTGGGCGGTCTCATTCTCTACATTCTGCCACACACCCCCGCAACTTCTAAATGACCCTGATCTCAGCATATCCGACCTATTGAAGTTCTCATGAAAAATATTGGAGGTATCTCGCAAGCGGTTTACTGGCGGCATGGGCCGAGAGGGCTGCCTGAACAAGCAAAGGAATGAGGGCTGGGGTGCTCCCGTCCGTGGGGAATCCACCTCAGCCCTCATTCCTCAGTCTGCTTTGGTCAGTGGACGACAGAGACCCGCAGCCCGCCGCGCGCCCCCAGGATCGACACGTTGGTGACCCCGCGCCGCTTGCGGAACAGCAGGTCTGCTGCGCCGTCGCCCACCCGGATATTCCGCACTTCCACCTCCCGCAGCCAGTGGGGCAGCCGCGGCCGCCGTACGGTCAGGCGGCCTTTCAACGCGTCGGCCTCCAGGCCCAGGATGGCTTGCAGCACCATGAGCAGGCTGCCCGCGGCCCAGGCCTGGGGACGGCAGGCTACCGGGTACCGCACCGGGTAGTCGTGACCCGTGCGCTGGGCCCCGCTGTACAGCTCCGGGAGGCGATGGTAGTCGAAGGAGCGGCAGGCGTCGTACAGCGCGGTGGCGATCTCGTTCACTTCCGGCTCGAAGCCGTACCGCTTCATGCCCAGGGCCGCCAGCGCGTTATCATGGGGCCAGACGGTGCCCAGGTGGTAGCCCATGGGGTTGTAGCGAGGGTTGGTGCTGCTGAGGGTGCGGATACCCCAGCCGGAGAACATGTCGTTGCCCAGCAGCCGGTCCACCACCTCCGGGACCCGGCCGGCGTCGATGGTCCCCGTCCACAGCGCATGGCCCGGATTGGACGACACGGAGGCAACCGGCTGTTTGTGGCCGTCCAGGGCCATGGCGTAGAAGCCCAGTTCCGACACCCAGAAGTCCTGGTTGAGGCGCTTCTTGAGGGCCTGGGCTTCGGCCCGCAACTGGGCGGCCCGCCCCCGCTGGCCCAGCGCATCGTAGATCAGGGCCATGCCCAGCTTACTGGCATAGACGTAGCCCTGCACCTCAATGAGCGCGATGGGCGGCTCCGCCAGGGTGCCGTCGGCGTGGACCACCGAGTCCCAGGAGTCCTTCCAGCCCTGGTTGGCAATGCCCTTGGGAGAGTACTTGAGGTACTCCACGTAGCCGTCGCGGTCGCGGTCGCCGTAGCGGGCAATCCAGGTCAGGGCCGCCTCGGCCGCGGGCAGCAGCGACTGGACCAACGCCACATCGCCGGTCCACTGGTAGTACTGGCTCAGCAGCATCAAGAATAGGGGCGTGGCGTCCACCGTGCCATAGTAGGGCGTCATGGGGATCTCCCCCAGGCGCGCCATCTCCCCCACCCGCAGCTCATGGAGGATCTTGCCGGGTTCCTCGTCCCGCTCCGGGTTCAGCTCCTTCCCCTGCATGGTCGCCAGGAGCCGCAGGATGCCGCGGGCTATGTCGGGGTTGTAGGGGAGGTACTGCATGCCCACGATGAGGCTGTCCCGGCCGAAGAGGGCGGTGTACCAGGGCGTTCCGGCGGCGATGTACTGGCTTTCGCCCAGGTCCGAGCGTAGCATCCGCAGGTCGCGCAGCGCGCGCTCAATGGCGCTGTTGAAGAACTCGTTGTCGGTCCACACCCGGGCGCAGCTGTCCTGCCAGGCGCGGTAGGAGGAGAACAGCCGCTCGAAGGCGTCGGGCAGCGGCTCGATGGCCTCCTGGCCGTCCATGCTCACCGTCAGCCGGATGGTGCTCGTGCGGCGGTGCTCCAGGTCGAGGCGGAAGACCGCGGTGGTGCCGTAGAAGGCGCTAGGAGCGGGCGAAAAGCTGACCCTGGTCTCCCGGCGGCGCCCATCCAGGCCCTCGTAGGCGAAGACCACGGCATCCTCGGAGACCTGGGGCGGGAAGTAGGCGCCCCGCTGCTCCCGGTTCCAGCCCCGGACTTCGAACATGTCGGCAAAGTCGGCGTCGAAGGTCAGGTGCAACTCCAGCGACGCCGGGAAGATGTTGTAGCTGGTGGCATAGATGATCTCCGACAGGCAGCCGTGGAGCACCCGCAGGCGTCGAATTTCGAGGGTTTCCGCGGGGATGTGCCGGCCATCCAGGCTGAGCATGTCGGGGTTGGTCAAGTCCTGCTCGGCGCTGTAGCCCAACTCCGCGGTGGACAGCAAGACCATGGGGCGCACGGCCCCCAGGCTGAGCGCGTAGCCGGAGAGGTAGCGGGTATCTTCTTGATAGAGCCCGTAGCCGCTCAGGTTGTTGGGCGGGACGTTCCCGGCGCTGTCGGTCAGGAGGAAGAGGATGCCCTCCTTGATGACGAGGGCATCCTTGATGTCGGCAAGCGGCTTCGGCTCCACGAACGCCGTGCCCGCGGCCGGCGCGGTAGGAGCGGGAGCACTGCTGGGTTGGTCGGCGCGATGGAGTACCAAAGCACATCCCAGGAGAGAGAATACCTGCGCGCTGTCGGCGCGGGCGCCGGGCAAACCCCGGCGCTGGCGCCAGTGAGCACGAGACGTATTGCTGTATTATACCATAACTACGTTGAAGGAGAAGCGTTGTGGTATGGCGAAATATTTGGCAAAAGTACCAGCGTGACCAGCGTCCCCGGCGGGAGCTGGGACACCCGCGCCTGTCCCCGCACGACTTCCAACTGGTTGACCACGCCCACGACCTCACGGTGCCAGCGCGCCGCTTCTTCGGCACGCCAGCGGTGGTCCGCGGTCGGGACGATGGCCAGGAGATAGGCGACGCCGTGGTGGACCGAGACCTCAAGCTGCCGCTCCGCCAGGCCCAAGCAGTGGGTGAGTTGGGTCGCGATCTCCCGGGCAAGCTCGGCGTCCGAGGGATGGAGCCCGCTCCCGATGGTCAGCACATTGTGGACCTCGCGCACCCCGCGTACCGACCAGGCGCACTCCTCCGCGGCGGCGCGCTCCCGCAGGCTCCCCGCCTCGCCGACCAGGAAGACCGCGCCATCCTGCACCTGGACCTCCACCCGCAGGGTCGCACAGCGCGGGTCGGCGGCCACCGCCGCGCGCACGTCGCTCGCCACCTGGTCATCGCTGCGGGGCACCTGGGGGACCACCCGCAGCTCGTTGACCACGGCCCGGACGCCGGGCACCGCCGCGGCCACCCGCTCGGCCTGGAGCTTCTGCCGGTGATTCCCTACTGCCCCGTACAGGGAGACTACGCCCCCGGTCGCCCGCACGTTCACCTCACTGCCCGGATCGATGCGGGCAGCGCGTAGCGCCTCCAGGACGGCGCGGGCCGTGTCCCGGCCCGGCGTGCCTGATGCTCCTTCACCCATGCTGCTCCCCTCCCCTGTGCCCGTGAGCGTGGCGCTGTGTCTCAACGCCGCGCCCGAGTGCGGCCCGCTACCATGCTATTGTCGCACCTTCCCGGAACGAGGCGATACCGTTGGGCATGTCACCGCCGTGGTAGTGCGCCCGGCCGCCCTGGAAAGTTTATACGATGGCCGCGCTGGCGCCGGTCAGTAGCGACCTCCAGCATAGTATGAACATACGTATGCACGGTAGTCCTGTCAAGAGCGCCAAGGGAGAAACTTACGTGACGGTACGCGTTGCTGGCGCAGGTGCGCCCAGCAACGCCAGGTCAGGCGGCGGGGACGGTTTCGCCGTGAGCGGCGCTCATGGCCTCCCGCGTGCGATAGCGCAGCACCTGGTCATACGCCGCAAGGTAGCGGTCCGCCATGGCCGCAGGGCAGAAGTGCTGCGCCACGTGCAGCCGACACGTTTCGGGATCGATCTCATCCAGCCGTTGTGCTGCTGCAACCAACTCCTCCAGGGTATCGACGACGAACCCGGTCTTCCCGTGGACGACCAACTCCGGCACGGACCCGCGTCGGAAGGCCAGCACCGGTGTCCCGCAGGCCATCGCCTCGATCATCACCAGGCCGAAGGGTTCGTCCCACTGGAGAGGCAACAGCAGGCAGCGGGCCTTGCGGTACAGTTCACGCTTTTGTCGCCCGTCGGCCTCACCGACGAAACAGACCTGGGTCCCGTCCAGGAGCGGCTCCACCTCCCGGAGAAAGAAGTCCCGGTCGCGCCAGTCCACCTTGCCGGCGATGATCAGGCGCTTGCCCAGCCGGCGGGCGACCTCGATGGCTTGGAGCGGGCCTTTCTCCAACGATACCCGGCTGAGAAAGAGCAAGTACTCTTCCTTCTCCGGGTCAAAGGGGAAGGTGTCCACATCGATGCCGTGGTAGATGGTCCCCAGGTAGCCTTCCGCAGGATAGCCGCGCTGCTGCGCGTCGCTGATGCTGTTGTAGAAGCCGTGGTAGTAGGGCCAGATCTGCGGGAGATACGGGCTCGGCGGCCCATGAAAGGTGGTGAGCATCGGCGTGCGGACCAGTGAGCTGAACAGGAGCGGCAACTCCCCAGCGTGGTTATGGATCACGTCGTAGCCATCCTTTGCCTCGACCAGGGCTGCCGCAGCGTGCAACCACACGAGGTGGTCTGGCTCCGGCACGTCATCCCGTATGGCGCGCAGGCTGCGCCCGTAGCCCGACCGCAGATCCGCGCCGGTAACCGAATCCCCCGAGGCGAAGAGCGTGACCTGGTGCCCCCGCCGCACCAGCTCCTCGGTCAGCAGGCTCACCACCAGTTCAATGCCGCCGTAGGCCGGTGGAGGCACCGTCTCCCAGATGGGAGCAAGTTGGAGGATCCTCACGCTGTTCCCTCCCTTCTCCCGTCCCACCGTCCGGGCACAAATAAGAAAAATAACATATTATGAAATAAACGAGTGACCCCCACTTTCCGCCGTGGCGTTCCCATCGGGGAAAACGAGGGCCAATCGTGCAGAGAGGTCGTGCCACACCGCGTTGAGCATCGGGGCAAGCTGGTCCCGGCGTCAGCCGGGACCAGCTTGCCCAACCACTCCCCTGGCCCCTCCCCAATGTGCATCACCCGTCTTGGGGAGGGACCAGGGCCCGCCCCCTTCCCTGCGAAGGAAGGGGGCCGGTGGGTGAGGGCGGCTCACCCACCCGCGTTAGTATTCCATGCCGTGGGAATGGCCGTGCCCTGCCGCGGCCGCCGGCTCCTGCTTCTCGGGGATGTCGGTGACCAGGGTCTCGGTGGTCAGCACCATGGCCGCAATGGACGCCGCATTCTCCAGCGCCGCACGCGTGACCTTCGCCGGGTCGATGATCCCCTTCCCCAGCATGTCCCCATACTCGTCCCGCGCCGCATCGTACCCCTGCCCCGCAGGCAGCCGCCGTACCGCATCCACAATCACCGACCCCTCACGCCCCGCGTTGATGGCGATGCGCCGCAGCGGTTCCTCCAGGGC
>JACQUQ010000069.1 GCA_016210175.1 Chloroflexota bacterium
CGGTGGTAGGGGCGCATGGCCATGCGCCCCTACCGGTTGCCCATGCCGAAAACGTCTCCTGATCCTGCACTAGGCTACCCCCGGAAGGCCCGGCCTTCAGGCCGGTACCCAGCAGTTCACGGCTGACAGAATACCAGGGCGTCGTTACGCCGGCACCTCCTGCCACGGTCCCCACCCGTGACGCTCCCGCCGGACCACGTACCGGCGGCCGGGATCCGCCACGACCTCCGGGCCATCCACCAGCGCGAGCACCATGGCCTGCTCCCCCTCAAGCAGGACCTCGACGGCGGGTGGCTCCTGGCTCACCGCCACCCGCACGCTCCGGCCACGCCACTGCACCGGAAAGCGCAGGCTACGCCACCCCGGAGGGAGATGAGGATCGAAGGCCAGCCCATCAGGACGCAGCCGCATCCCGGCGAAGCCGCAGACCGCCGCCTGCCAGAGCCCGCCCAGCGCCCCCACATGCACGCCGCCGGCGGCGTTGCCCATAGTGTTGGACAGGTCGATGTCCGCGGTCTGGCGAAAGTAGCGTTCCGCCAGCGCCACGTCGCCCAGGCGAGCGGCGACCAGCGCATGCACCGCCGGACTGAGGGAACTGCCGTGGCCGGTACGCGGCTCGTAGTATTGGAAGTTCGCCGCGCGCACCTGGGGCGGAAAGCGGTCCCAGAGGAGGGCAAGGAGCAGCACGATATCCGCCTGCTTGATGACCTGGGACCGCTGCGTCCGCTCCCGCCCCAGGAGCACGTCCATGGGCACCGTGCGCGGCTCGTAGGCGGCCAGGTCGATGTCCTCCAGGTCGAAGTAGCCCTGGAACTGCTCGAACAAACCGGTCTGCGGATCGTAGCCGGTGTACATCGCTTCCGCCAGGCGCCGCCACTCCCGCGGCTCCTCATCTGCCAGCGCCAGGCGCGCGGCGAGCCTCTGCCAGTGCTGGGGCCAGCGCTCTGACAGCAGACGGGCCGTTTCCGCCCCGCGCTCCAGGCTCCACTGGGCCATCACATTGGTGTAAGCGTTGTCATCCACGTCTTCGTGGTACTCGTCCGGCCCGATGCTCTGTCGGAGGTGGTAGCGGCCATCTGCCTCCATCCGGCCGCGGCTGGCCCAGAACCGGGCCGTCTCCAGCAGGATCTCTGCCCCGGCATTGAGTAAGAACGTCTCATCACCGGTGGCCTGCCAGTAGTGCCAGACGGCGTAAGCGATATCGGCAGCAATGTGATGCTCCTGCTCCCCCGTGAGGATACGGACCACTTCACCGTCCGGGATTACCACCAGGGGCGGGGTGGTCTCCTCGCCGCGGTCGGCCGACTCCCAGGCATAGAGCGCGCCGCGGTAACCCAGGGCGCGGGCCTTCTCCCGCGCCGCGGGCAAGGTGTGATAGCGGTACATGAGGAGGGCGCGGGCTGCCGGGGGATCGGTGAACACGAAGAACGGGAGCAGGTAGATCTCGGTATCCCAGAAGACATGGCCCATATAGGCCGCCCCGGTCAGGGCGCGTGCCCCGATGGAGGCCCGCTCGTCCTCCGGATTGGCCGCGCTGATAAGATGGTACAGAGCAAAGCGCAGGGCGCGCTGTGCGTCCGGGTCGCCCTCCACTTCCACCTCGGCCGCACGCCACCGGGCTGCCCAGGCCTGCACGTGCTCCTGGATCACCCGGTCTCCCCCTGCGGCCAGCAGCCGCTCCAGGCGCCGGGCCGCGACCTCCGTCGGCTGCGCCGTTGCGCGCGAGGTGGAGACGACCACCAACCGGTCCAGGCGGTAGGTCCTGCCGATCTCCACGTCCGCATCCCAGCGCTCGGCGAACCAGCCGTCCCCGGTCTCCACCTCCGGGACCAGGCGCTCGCCGGCCTCCGTCCGCACCTGGCTCACCGTAGCGAAGGCAACGGTGATGCCCGTGTCTGCGGTGCGCAGCGCCAGCGCGACCGTCCCCGCAGTCGGCGTCACGCTCCCTGGTGGTCCCGTCGCCGAGGGGACGGGGAGCAATTCCGACCAGGCCGCGGTATACAGCCCGTTCGGGTCTTCCGGCGGCTCCACGCGGCTCTCCAGGAGCAGGCGGCCGCTGTAGTTCTCGGGCGTGCATACGACCGCCTGGAGGAGCACGTGCCGGTCGGCCAGGGAGGCCAGTCGCAGGCCACGGACGCGCGTCACCCGGCCGCTGGGGTCGCGGTGACGCCACTCCCGCCAGAGGAGCCCCTGACGCAGGTCGAGCACCCGGCGATGCTCCAGGGGGATGCCCTCCTCCAGGGTCAGGGCCTGCCCGTTGATGACGCCGCGCAGCCGCATCCAGTCCGGCGCCACCGCTAGCTCAGGAATGGCGTCCGACTGCGGACGGACGGCAAACACCCCGGCCACGAAGGTGGCGGGCGCGGAGAGGGCGCTCCCCTCCGCCAGCGAGCCGCGCGTCCCAATGGAGCCGTTAGCCACCGTGAACAGCGACTCGATCTCGTGCTCACGGGCCAGGTTGAAGCCCTCCTCACGGAGAAGCCAGTCCGGGTCCGCGGTGGGCGTGATCGGGAAGGCTAGGGGCACCTCCGCCCCCACCGGGTCGCGATGCCCTCCCTGGGCACGTTGCTCCCAGAGGGCGACCTGGCAGGCCAGGAGCGTGCGAAACCGGGCCGGCCCACCGCCCAGCGCGATGACCTCCGGTGGCACCCCGCCAGGCTCCCGGCCCACGGAGATAAAGACCGACTCACGCGCTTCCGGCGTCATCAGCTTCGCGTCGCTCCCGGCGACCCCGGCGAGCGGCCCGAACTCATCACCGCCGATCAGGATATCCCCTGGCGGGATGCCCTGCGGCTGGGCCAGCTCGCGCAGCATCCAGGTGATGGCGTCGGCCTTGTCGGTCACGCCCACCTCGACGTACTTGCCATCGGTGGTGACGCGGGCATCGTGCAGCCCCTTCTCCTGGGCGATCCGCTCCGTCCGCTCACACACCCAGCGCAGCCCGCCGACCAGCCCCGCACCTGCCAGCCGGGCCTGCACCGCCTGCACCAACTCGCCGATGGCCGACTTGGGGGGATCACGCCACTCCGGCAGGGGGATCAGGTCGATCTTGCGCCGGTTCAGGCGGTCGTAGACCACGCGGACCTCCAGGCCGGTCCTGTCCACCACGGCATCCCGCACGGCGTCGGCGACCTCGGTCAGGAGACGGTCTTCTTCCGGGGTCGCCTGCCGCTGCCAGCGGAGCGCCGGGCGCGCCTGCGCATCGAACCCGTAGACTTCCGAGCCGCGATTGGTGGAGAGGAAGAGGTGGCGCTTGTGCGGACCCTGGATGGCCGCCGCGAGCTGGCGGTCGAGGTTGGGAAGGTTGGTGCCGGTGATGACCAGGACGGTGACCCCAAACTGAAGCAGCCGCTCCAGCAGGGCGCGCACGGGGCCGGCGTCTTCCTCCCGGCTCATCACGGCTGTGCCATCCCAGTCGAAGGCAATGATCCGGAACGGCCGCGCCAGGCGCGGCGGCAGCGACACCCCCACGGCCTCACACTGCGACGGGAGCAGCGGCACGTGCCCGGCGCCGGTATTCTGGGGTCCAGTGTTCGTCATCGCCGTCCTCGGCTTCTGGGCGAGCTACCCGGCGTTACGCCGTTCTGCTCACCTCAACTCCGCTATCTCAACGCGCGGGAGGAGCGCCGCGACATCCTCCACCGTCCCCAGGGCCGTTCCAGGGGTCATCGCCGTCGCTGCTCCGGCCGCCGTCCCCATTTGCAGTCCCTCGACGATGTTATCGCCGCGGGCCAGCGCCACGGCCAGCCCCGCCACCATGGCGTCGCCCGACCCCACCGTGCTATGTCGCTCGACGGCGGGCGGCACGGCGTGCCACCCCTTCTCACCCTGGATACAGACCGCTCCCTGCGCCCCCATGGAGATCACTACGATGGCCCCGAAGCAGCGCGCCAGCTCCCTGGCGCCGTCCACCACTGCCGGGAGGTCGGGCAACGCTCGGCCCAGCAGGCGCTCTGCCTCAGCGACGTTCGGCTTGATGAGGTACGGCCGCGCGGCAACACCCCGACGGAGGGGCTCGCCATCCGCATCAAGGATGGTTTTGACGCCCTTCGCGTGGGCCAGGTGGAGGTACGTGGCATAGATGTCGGTGGGCACACCGGGCGGCAGGCTGCCGGCCAACACCAGCACCCGGCCGGCCTGGAGCCAGAACCGGAGCAGGTTCTCCAGTCGGGCGATGTGCTCGCCATCGACCGCTGGGCCGGGACCGTGGAGGCTGGTCGCCGTGCCGCTGGTCCGTTCGACGATGGTCGTATTCAGGCGCGTCTGGCCGGGGATCCGGACGAAATGGTAGTCCACGCCTTCGTCCGTCAAGGCTTTCTCCACGATGACCCCCAACTCCCCGGCCAGGAAGCCAAAGGCGATGGTCGGCCAGCCGAGGCGGTGTACCATCCGGGAGACGTTGATGCCCTTGCCGGCTGGGTCCAGGTACGAGTACTGGAAGCGATTGACCGTACCGACCTTCAGGCAATCAACGATGCTGGTATGATCGACCGCCGGGTTCGGGGTAAGGGTAATAATCATCCTGGTAGCTCCCCTGGGGCTGCGCAAGCGCTCCGTAGGTATCGGCGATACCCTCCTGCACGTCGTCACTCCGACCCAACCGGGTGTGACCAGCAGCGGCAATGTGGTCATCAGGCTGAAGGCAAGGACGGACCTCTCCCCGCCCGCCTGCGGCGGGAAGGGGCATCGGGTGTCCCGCTTCCCTGCGAGGGAAGCGGGCCGGGAGGTGAGGTCCCTCGCTCACCAGCAAACTCCACCACTGCTCGTCACTCCTCCCTCGCTCCTCCCCATACGGCTCACGGCGCTACCCCTCCTGCCACGACGTTCTGCGGCTGCCCGGCCAGAAAGCCGCGGATATTGGCCACCGTCGTGTCCAGAATACGCTGGACCGCTTCCCGGCTGTAGAAGGCGATGTGGGGCGTGAGGATGACGTTCTCGTAGCGCAGCAGCACATGGTGCCGCAGCAGCATCCGAAGCTGGTCTTCGGCGCCCGGCTCAGCCAGCAGGCGCTGCTCGTCTGCCACCAACTCCTCCCCCTCTACCACATCGAGGCCAGCCCCGGCCAGGATACCCTCGTCCAGCGCCCACATGAGCGCCGCCGTATCCACCAGCCCGCCCCTGGCGGTGTTGATGAAGAGGGCGCCCCGCTTCATCAGCCCAAACCGCTCCCGGTTCATCAGGTGGTGGGTCTGGGGCAGGTAGGGCGTGTGCAGGCTCACGATGTCGGACCGCGGGAGTAGCTCTTCGAGCGGCACATAGGTGAAGCCCAGCACCTCGGCCAGTAAGGGCTGGGGCCGGACGTCGTAGGTCAGCACCTGCATATCGAAGCCGCGGCCGATGCGGATGACGTGCAGCCCGATGCGCCCCGCCCCGACCACGCCCAGGGTCTTCCCCTTGAGATCGAACCCCTCCAGGCTTTCCACCGAGACGTGCCCCCGCAGGGTGCGCTGATAGGCCTGGAGGATCTTGCGGGAGAGGCTGAGGATAAGCCCAAAGGTGTGCTCGGCCACCGTGTTCTCGCCGTAGGCGGGCACGTTGCTCACCACGATGCCGCGCTCCCCGGCAGCCTCGGTGTCGATGTGGTCGAAGCCGGTGGACCGCGTGGCGATGAGACGGAGGTTGGGAAGCCGGTCCAGCACCCCGCGGGAGAGGCGCGAGCGGATGAACACCGAGACCACCTGCGCCTCGCTCGCGTCGGGCGCGGACTGCTCGTCGAGTGGCCCGGAGAAGCACCGCAGCGGTACGTCGCGCAGACGGGCCATCAGGTACTCTTGCTCCCAGGGGTGAGCCTCGAACACGGCAAGCTGCTGACCGGTGGACATCCCGCACCTCCCTGCGTACCGGATACGGTATGGGGCAGGCGCCCGCCCTGCACAGGCTGGTCCGGCCCACCCTGGGCAAAGCGGGCGATCCCCGGCCGTGGCAACACCGCAGTACTCGAATAGAAAACGTCGCCAGGCGGATCCGGGTTCCCCTCTTCCCTTCGCTCCCTCCATCCGCTATAGTGCGGGAAGGTAGGACACCATTATCGCGCAGTTCCCGTTCACGGGGCTGCCGGACTCATCCTGCACCGTCTCGCCGTGAGAGGAGGCCTTATGTCCAGGCTTGTGTTCCGCGCGCTCCTGGTCATGTTCGCCGCTCTGAGCTTCAGCGGACCGACGGCGCCGTCCGGCCCACCCTCCACGCCCGCCTACGCCCAGGCAGCCCGCCCCAGCGAGGACGGGGCACCCTGCCTGCCCCCTGCCCTGTCCACACGCGCCGGCGCGGTGACGCCCGCTGACGAGCCACGGTCCTACGTCCCCGGCGTCGTTATCGTGCAACTGCGACCAGGATTCGAGACCGCGCAGGCCGCTGCCGTCGCCGAGACCGTCGGGGGTACGGTCCATTGTCGCTTCGCCGACTGGGACATCTACCTGGTGCAGGTGGCGCCGGGCAGCGAAGCGGACGCGCTGGCGCAGTTGCAGGACCATCCCTGGGTTGCCTCCGCCCAGGTGGACCGGGTCGTGCGGGTCCACGGGATCCCCAATGATGTCCGGTTCATGCAGCAATGGGCGCTGGGGAAGATCAACGCCCCCGCCGCCTGGGATATCAGCACCGGCAGCAGCGAGGTCATCATCGCCATCGTGGACTCCGGCATCGACCTCACGCACCCGGACCTCCAGAGCAAGATCGTCCTGCCCTTCAATGTTGCCAACAACTCGGCCAACGCCATGGACGACAACGGCCACGGCACCCACGTGGCCGGCATCGCCGCCGCGGCCTCCGATAACGGCACCGGCGTCACCGGGGTGGCCTGGGGCGCCCGCATCATGCCGGTGAAAGTGGTCAATGACAAAGGCGAGAGCACCGAAACGCTGATCGCCAATGGCATGAAATACGCCGTCGATAAGGGCGCGCAGATCATCAACCTGAGCCTGGGGGGACCTGACCCCGATATCATCCTTCAGGAGGCGGTCAATTATGCCTACAGCAAGGGCGCGCTGGTCATCGCCTCGGCGGGCAACTGCTACAGCGAGGGCACGGAGTGCGACGGGAAGATCAACCCGCCCATCTATCCTGCGGCCTACCCCCACGTGCTCGCGGTGGGTGGCACCGACGCCCAGGACGGGCACGCCTCCTACTCTGAGACCGGCGACTACGTGGACCTGGTCGCACCGGGCGGCGACCCTCCCGGCAGCACCAACCCCGCCCAGGGCATCCTGGGCACCGCCCTGCGCACCAAGGAACCATCGGGCTATGGCGTCCAGTCCGGCACCTCCCAGGCCGCGCCCCACGTCTCCGGGGTAGCGGCCCTCGTCTGGTCCGTGAACCCCACCCTGACCAACGATCAGGTCGCCCAGGTGCTGACCTCCACCGCGGCGGACCTCGGCCCGCCGGGGCAGGACCCCACCTTCGGCGCCGGGCGGGTCAACGCGCTGGCGGCCTTGCAAGCGGCGCGCGCCCTGACGGGAGCCCCCGCGCTGGTGAGCCCGGCGGAGGGGAGCGCCCTGCCCGGCATGGGGGCCACCCTTCGCTGGACCAATCCCCCGAACACCACCCAGTACCAGATCCAGGTGATCCCCGCCAACAACGACGGGCCGGGGCTGAACCTCATCATCGGCGACCCGGACATGGTGGCCGCGGCCAGCTACACCGTCCCGCCGCCGGTGTTGGGCCAGGGCAACTACATCATGTTGCCCGGCATGAGCTACACCTGGCGGGTGCGGGCCACGGCGAAGGCCACCTTCGCCCCGGAGGACGACCCCAGTTGGGGACCCTGGTCCCTACCACGTACCTACCGCACCCCGGCCCCGTCCAGCGCGGGCCTGAGGCCGACGCACCCGGCCGCGGGCGCGACCGTTCCCAGCAGCGCGCCCCAGACGCTGCGCTGGGAACACGCCGACCCCAGCCTGTTCTACTGGGAGGTGCAGGTCAGCGGGGATACCCGCTTCGACGCTGACCCGACCACCGCCACCAGCTTCGTATGGTGGAACTTGGTCCACGGGGGCAGCACCAGTCCGCTCAACAGTTGGACGACGCCACCGCTGGCGGCACAGACGACCTATTACTGGCGGGTGCGGCCGCGGGTCCAGGGCGATGGGGTCCCGGTAGACTGGGGACCGGTGTGGAGCTTCACGACGCCGCCAGCACCCTGACCACGCATCGCCTTGGTCTCCGACCGGGGCGGTAATTGCGAGAGGGCGCCGAGCCGCGGCGCATGGCCCACGACCCGTTCCCTCTGGGCACGATGGAGCGTTCTCTCTCCAAAGGGAACGCTCCCTGTTTTCCTGGCCCGGTGACTCGCCTGACCAGCGTCAGGCGGTCGTTCTGGCGCGCCAGCCGTGGTTCAGGTGTCCCCCCGGTGTTCACCGGACCCTGGGCCAAGGAGCAACCGCTTAACGGGTGATCTTGTCGCATCGTTATGTTAGAATAAACGATGCGTATTCCGAAAAGAAAAGCCGGACACACAAGCGCGAGGGGAGGTGCGGGGTCGTGGCAGACGAGATGCTCTCGGTGCAGGATATGGCGAACTACCTGCGGCTGTCCCGGGCGACCATTCAGCGGTGGTGCCGCATGCGGTGGCTTCCGGCCGCCAAGATCGGCAAAGAATATCGCATCCGCCGGGAAGACCTCGATCGGTGGTACCAGAGCCGCCTGCGGGAAGGACACGTTGCGCCCGGACACGAGCAGAGTTTCTGAGAGCCTGGGGAAGTAGTCCCGACCTCTCCCCCGGCCCCGCCCCAAGACGGGGGAGGGGAGGCGGGCGCTCCCCCTTCCCGGCGCGGGAAGGGGGCCGGGAGATGCGGGCTGCGCACACACCCTTGCAGCGGCATGGGAGCAGCCCGTTCCTTGAGCGGGTCGAACGACAGGTCCTGCGCGACGTCAAAGGGAGCGGGCGTTGCCTGAGCGGGTCGCAGGCAACGCCCGCATGTCAGTTCCCCTCCCGGTGTGCTGCCTCACTGGTGCGAGGTAACGTGGCTCACCCCCCGCGACGGCGCCTCCGCCCACGGAAAGAGGTCCTGGACCACCTGGAGGAATGCGCTGGCGATGGCCCCCATGCGCTTGGTGGTACGATAGCTGACGGACGTCGGCAGCTTGACCGCGGTCCCTTCCGTGACCCGGATAGCCACCAGCGTGCCCGCCTCCAGTTCCCGTTCCAGCGAGTTGCGCGGCAAGAAGGAGATCCCCAGCCCCAGCTCTACCATCTTCTTGGTCGCCTCGACACTGTCCAGGTTCATGACCACGTTGGGCAGGATATTCGCTTCCCGGCACAGGTCGGTAATCGTGACGTAATACGTTGAGCCGGCATCGTACAGGATGAGCGGCTCACAGATAATGTCGAAGATACTGGCCTCGCACCGACGGGCAAAGGTGTGGCCGGGGTAGACCACCGGCACGATCTCCTCGTCATACAGATGGCGCGAGGCGATCTCCGGGTGGGCCAGGGTACGGGTCAGGGCAAGCTGGACCTCCCCCGATAGCACCATCTCCAGAATCTCGTGAGAGCGGCCGGTCTTGACGGAGACATCCACGCCGGGGTACCGCAGGCGGAACTCGTGGAGGATGCGGGGTAAGACATAGATGCTGATCACCCGTGCCACGCCCAGGTCCAGGCGTCCACGCGTGGCGCGCCGGGCTGCCTCCAGCGCCGCTTGCCCATCCTTCAGCGCCTGGAGGACCTGCTGGGCATAGGGCCAAAAGGCCCGTCCGGCATCCGTCAGCCGTACTCCCCGGCTGGCCCGCTCGAATAGCTCCTCACCGAGTTCCCGCTCCAGAGCCTGAATGCGGGCAGTAACGGTGGGCTGCGTCAGGTATAATGCCTCCGCCGCGCGGCTGAAGCTATTGAGGCTGGCGACCTGGATAAAGGCTTCCAGTTGCCCGATCTCCATCCCTGCCTCCTCACTGCCTGCGGGCGGTGGCCCGGCGGCTGTCCCGGTCCGGTGGCGCCCCTGCCGCAGTGATAGAAAACCGTGATGGGGTCCATCGGCCTCCGCAATACGCATCTTACTACAGGAGCCACGGGAAGGGAAGAGCACCCACGTGCGGCAGCGGCGCCCGCTCGCGTCGGAGCACGGGAGACGGAACCGGGCGGCGGACCTCAGCACCGCAGGAGGGCCGCACCCGGTCGGGGTGCCAAAACAGAAGGGGTCCGTTGTGCTACGGACCCCTTACCGGAAACCTGTAGGTCCCAGCGTGCAGTGGAACGGCCGAGCAGGGGTGCGGCAGAGCCGACCCCGCGGACCGCATCCGCTCAGCACCGACGTCCTCCTCACCACCGCAGGCCCGCGCGCCGCAGCAATCAGGCCGCACCGTGTCAGCGACGATGCAGTCTACCCGGTGCGAGGGCCGCAGGAACGACCCCCGCGCAACCACGACGCCTATGGGCAACACTGAGCGGTAGACACCAGAGCATACCCTGGCGCCTTTCGGCACCGGGGAGGCCTCGCGCCATGTGAGGAACTGGGAAGGCAGGAGGTTAGCGCATGCCGACTTCGACCGCCGTCCGATCCTGCAACAGGGTCTCGTACCAGCGCTCCAGATCGCTGCGCCGGATGCGGTATTCCTTGCCGATTTTCACTGCCGGCAGCTTCCCCTCTTTGCACCAACGCTGCACGGTGGCACGGCATACCTTCAGATAGTTCATGACTTCCAACACCGTCAAAAGATCGTCCACAGCTTTGTTCCTCTCCTTCCAGGGCACAGCATGCCCAAATCTTGCATAGAGAAGACAGCGCACCGGGGTAGTTAGCGCGCGTGAATCACCCGGTGGCGATGTATCTCTATTATAGGGCATTGGGCAAAGCACATGCAATAGCGCGGCCGACGAAATGACGCATTTTTCACAAACTCCGCCGTGGGCCACCGAACTGCTGGCGCGTCCACCGCCGGACTATTGACAGGGACCCCATGCGACCCTACCATAAGGGGCGATTCCGCAGCGGAGCGGCCCCCGATACCCCGGCGGGGCACGCGCCAGTACGTGTTGGTGTAGAAAGGAGCGGGCGGTGAAACTGGTCCTGTTCAATGGCGGCAAGCCCGGCGTCCTCAAGGGCGACCACGTGGTGGACATCAGCCCGGCCGTGGGGAGCGTGTCTCAGCGCGACGCCCAGGAGCTGATGGCCGGCATTATCGCAAACTTTGCAGCCCTGCGCCCTGAGATCGAGCGCCTGGTCGCGCAGGAGCCGGGGGTCCCTCTGGCAAGTGTGGGCTTGATGGCTCCCCTGCCCCGTCCCAGCAAGATCCTGTGCGTGATCGGCAACTATAAGGAAGGGACCCACCGGGAGCCCCAGGCGATCGACATCTTCCTGAAGAACCCCGACGCCGTCATCGGCCCCGGCGGCACGGTGGTGCTCCCCGACGCCCCGGCGACCATCTTCCACCACGAAGCCGAGCTGGCCGTGGTCATCGGCCAGGCTGCGACCCGGGTCTCGGAGGCCCAGGCCCTGGACCACGTCTTCGGGTACACCACCTCCGTGGACGTCTCCGCCCGGGCCCCCGCGGA
>JACQUQ010000070.1 GCA_016210175.1 Chloroflexota bacterium
CGCCCAGTCCGCGGTCATGAAGTCGTCGGTGACCACCGCCCGCACCGCCACCGTCTCGCCGTAGGTGCGGAAGTCGCCCTGCACTCCCACGCTGCGCCCGCCGGTGAGCACCGCGAACACCTGGGACATGTCCCGGTAGAGCCCGGCGTTGCGGACCTCCTCCAGCACGATGCGGTCGGCAGCCCGCGCCACCGCCAGCCGCTCCCCCGTGACCTCGCCCAGGATGCGGATCGCCATGCCCGGCCCCGGAAAGGGATGACGCCAGAGCATTTCCTCCGGCAGGCCCAGCTCCTCGCCCATGCGGCGCACCTCGTCTTTGAACAGGTAGCGCAGGGGCTCGATGAGGCCGAAGGCGATGTCCTCGGGCAGCCCGCCCACGTTGTGGTGGGTCTTGATGCGGGCTGCGGCACGCCCGCCGCCCGCGCTCTCAATCACGTCCGGGTAGATGGTGCCCTGGACCAGGAAGTCAATGGGGCCGAGCCGTCCCGCCTCCTCCTCGAACACGCGGATGAACTCTTCCCCCACGATGCGCCGCTTCTGCTCCGGGTCCACGACCCCGGCCAGGCGGCCCAGGAAGCGGTCGGTGGCCTCCGCGACGCGCAGGTCAAAGCCCAGGTTGCGCTGGAAGGTCTCGACCACCTGCGCGGCCTCGCCCCAGCGCAGCAACCCGTTGTTGACGAAGATGCAGGTGAGCTGGTCCCCGACCGCACGGTGTACCAGGCTGGCCGCCACCGCGGAGTCCACGCCCCCCGATAGCGCGCAAATCACGCGCCCGTCACCGACCTGCGCGCGGATGCGCTCCACGCTCTCGGCAATGAAGTTGCCCGGCGTCCAGTCGCCCCGGCAACCGCAGATGTGGGCGAGGAAGTTCCGCAGGATTGCTTTCCCCTGGGGCGTGTGGGCGACCTCGGGGTGGAACTGGAGTCCGATGATGCCCTGGGGATTCCCCATCACGGCGACCGGCGAGTTCTCCGTGAAGGCGAGGGCTGAGAAGCCCGGCGGCAACTCCGCGACGACATCGCCATGGCTCATCCAGACGGGCAGGGCATCGGCAAGGCCGTGGAACAGGGGCACCTCAACGCTGCGGCGCAGCAGCGCATGGCCGTACTCGCGCTTGGCGCCGGGAGCCACCCGGCCACCCAACTGATGGGCCAGGAGCTGCATGCCATAGCAGATGCCCAGCACCGGGACATCGTGCTGGAACACGTAGGCCGGCGCCTGGGGCGCGCCGGGCTCGTAGACGCTGGCGGGACCGCCGGAGAGGATGAACCCCTTGGGGCGCAGCGGCGCTATCTCCTCCCAGGGGGTATCAAAGGGGAAAATCTCACAGTAGACGTTGCACTCCCGCACCTTGCGGGCGATGAGACGGCTATACTGCGAGCCAAAGTCGAGGACGACAATAGTCTCGCGGTCGGGATGGGCTGCGACCGGCCGCTCACGGGGCAGTAGCTCGTTGCGAGCGGCTCCCTCCCGGTGGGACCCATCCTCCACATCGCCGCCGGTCGCACCGGGGCGCCCATGCTGCTGAGCCATCGTGAGCCACAAGCCTCTCTAGAGGAGTACGCGCCGGCCTCCCTCCAAGACCGCACCACAGGCACATTCTAGCACAGCGCCGCCGCGGAAGCTATGCCGGCCGCCCGGCGTTCCGCCTTACCGCGTCAGCAGGGTATCCATTTGCTCTGCCAGTTGCAGCACCGTGGTGCGCTGGACTTCGAGGTCTTCGGCCACCCGGACACTGGTGCCCTCGATGGCGGTCCGGAGCGCTTGCAGCCTGGCGGGCTCCACGGCGGCTGCGGCCGGGTTGACCGGCCGCAGGGCTTGTGCGGCCTGCCGCAGGTGATCGTTGGCCAGGCCGAAATTGCGCCGGTCCAGCTCCACCGCGGCCCGATAGAGCCACCCCCGCGCCAGCAACAGCCCGTTGGTCGCCTCGGCGGTCGCCAGCCGCGCACGGATGGCCTGCGTCTCGGCCTGGATCTGCTCCTGGGCTTGACGCTGTGCCGCCGCCGCCTGCTGCTGGACCTGCTGCTTCTCCGCCTCCGCCTGTTGCAGGCGCGCCTCATACTCGGTCCGTTGCGCCGTGAGCTGGCCTTGCCCCGCTGTCAACCCGAAGAAGTAGGCACCGAACCCAACCGCCGCGACCACCACGATGCCGAACAGCACGCGCTGCACCGCGAGCCAGCGGTTGGCTTTATCGTGCTGGCCGACGATGACATCGGCCAGAAACCTGCCGGTCCGAGCTACGATACTCATCTGCTTCGCCCCTGCTGCACGCTTGACGGCCTCCGGCCACACCCAGCTTCCTGACGACCGCGGCGGGGGGTGCGCTGCCTGCGAGCGGGCAGAGTACGGGCACGGCCGCGCTCCGTCTCCGCATGCACGTTCAACCGCCGGGCCTTATGGTCCATGCCCGTTCCAGGGACCTTGCCCTTGCTCCTCCTCGTCTTCCTCTTCCTCGCTATCCACGTCGCTGAACACCCCTACCTCACGCCCCTGGTAGACATGGACGATAAAGTTGGTGCGGTAGGGGTCGGCGGACATGACCAGGTCCTCGTCGATGGTCCCGATGAGCTGGTGGATCTCCTCGCCCGCGACGGCCTCGGTCACACTCAGGGTGCCGTACACCGCGCTCGTGGTGAAGTGTAAGTCGATATGGCCGATGGTCTCCTCGTCGTCCAGGATGGTATAGGCCTCCGAATAGGCGGTGCGGCACTCCCGCTCGAAGCGATACTCCGGCATTCCCCTCTCCTCACCCTTAGGGACGGACATGGCCGTTCCCGAAAATGATCCACTTATAACTCGTCATTTCCCGCAGGCCCATGGGGCCGCGGGCGTGGAACTTCTGGGTGCTAATGCCGACCTCGGCGCCCAACCCGAACTGCCCACCATCGGTGAACTGGGTGCTGGCATTGACGTAGACCGCCGCGGCATCCACCTCGTCCAGGAACCGCATGGCGGCGGCGTAGCTCTCGGTCACGATGGCTTCGGAGTGGCCGGAGCCGTACTGCACGATGTGCGCGATGGCCTCGTCCAGCGAGTCTACCACCTTGACCGCGGCCACCAGCGCCAGGAACTCCTTGCCCCAATCATCATCGGCCGCCGGAAAGACCGAGACGGCGCAGGCGCCCTGCGTCTTCGGGACGCCGCCATCGACGCCGTGCTCCTGGAGCACCGCCAGGGCATCGGGGTCGCAGCGCAGCTCCACACCGGCCTCCGTCCAGCGCTGCGCCAGGCGGGGCAAGAAGCTCGGCGCGATGGCCCGGTGGACCAGCAGCGTATCCAGCGCGTTGCAGATGGTGGGACGGCGGACTTTGGCGTTATAGACGACCTGGAGGGCCTTGTCCAGGTCGGCAGCCTGGTCCACGTAGGTATGGCAGACGCCGATACCCCCACTCACCACCGGCATGGCCGCCTCCTGGGTCACGCGGCGGATGAGGTCGGCGCCACCCCGCGGCACCATCAGGTCAATGGTGTCCTTCATCTTCAGGAGGTAGCCCACCAGTTCCCGGTCGGGGGAGTCGATGAACTGCACCGCGCCCTCCGGTACCCCGGCCCTTGCGCCGGCCTCCCGGATCACCCGCACCAGGGCGGAGTTGGAGCGGATGGCCTCGCGGCCGCCCCGCAGCACCACCGCGTTGCCCGACTTGAGGCAGAGCACCGAGATATCGACGGTCACGTTGGGCCGGCTCTCGTAGACGGCGGCGATAACTCCCAGGGGGACCCGCCGCTTGCCGATGGTCAGCCCGTTGGGCAGGGTACGAACGTCGAAGCTCTCCCCCACCGGATCGGGCAGCCGGGCCACCGCCCGGACGTCCTGAGCGATCCCTTGAAGACGCGCCGAGTCCAGAAGCAGCCTGTCCAGCATCGCCTCCGAGA
>JACQUQ010000071.1 GCA_016210175.1 Chloroflexota bacterium
CGGTGGGCGAGCAGCAGGGCGTCCCCTCCACCAAGCTGGTTGGCACCGTCCAGAACGTCGTGCTCTAGGAGTACGTGGCCCGCGGCACCTACATCTATCCGCCGCGGCCCTCGCTGCGCCTGGCCGCGGACCTGATCTCCCATTGCGCCCAGAACGTGCCCAAGTGGAACACCATCAGCATCAGCGGCTACCACATCCGGGATGCCGGCTCCACCGCGGTGCAGGAGATCGCTTTCTCCTTTGCCAACGCCATCGCCTACCTCGATGCGGTCCTGGAAAAGGGCATCGGGGTGGACGAGTTCGCTCCCAGCATTTCCTGGATCTTCAATACCCACAACAATTTCTTCGAAGAGGTGGCGAAGTACCGGGCGCTGCGCCGCATGTGGGCCAAGCTGCTCCGGGAACGCTATGGGGCGAAAGACCCCCGCTCCTGGATGCTCCGCACCCACACCCAGACCGGTGGCTCGACCCTGATGGCCCAGCAGCCGGAGGTGAATATCGTGCGGGCCGCCATCCAGGCCCTGGCCGCGGTGCTGGGCGGCGTGCAGAGCATGGCCCTCTCCTGCTTCGACGAGGCCCTGTCCATCCCCACGGAGCGGGCCCAGCGCATTGCGCTGCGCACCCAGCAGGTCATCGCCTACGAGACCGGCGCTGCCGACGTGATCGACCCGCTGGCAGGCTCCTATTATGTCGAGTCGCTGACCAACGAGCTGGAGCAGCAGGCCTGGGACTACCTGCGCAAGATCGAGGAGATGGGTGGCGCGGTGGCGTCCATCGAGAGCACCTTCATGCAGCGGGAGATCCAGGAGGCCGCGGTCCGCTACCAGCGCGAGGTGGAAGAGGGCAAACGGGTCATCGTGGGCGTGAACCGCTTCACTGAGACCGAGGAGGAGCAGTCCACGCCCATCTTCCGGGTGGACCCCAAGGTGGCGCAGGTGCAGATGGACCGGCTACACGACCTGCGCCGCAACCGGGACAACGCCGCGGTGCAGGCTGCCCTGGGTCGCCTGAAGGACGCGGCCCAGGGGACGGAGAACCTGATGCCGCCCATCCTGGAAGCGGTCAAGACCTATGCCACCCTGGGCGAGATCTGCGACGTGATGCGGGAGGCGTTCGGGGACTACCGGGCCGGGACCGCCATCTAGCGACGGTGCATCCTGCACGGGCAGATAGGGTGAGGGAGGAAGCGATGGCAGAGCAGGAGAACGTCGCACTGGTCCAGCAGGCCTATGCGGCCTTTGGCCGGGGCGATATCGCGGCCGTCTTACAGGTTTTTGCGGACGATATCGAGTGGGTCATCCCCGGTCCATCGGACATCCCGTTTAACGGGACCCGCCGGGGCAAGCAGGCAGTGGGAGAATGGTTCGGTATCCTGGGCCAGAACCTGGATTTCCAGGTCTTCGCGCCGCAGGAGTTCATCGCCCAGGGCGATACGGTGGTCGTGCTCGTCCATTCCGAGGGTACGATCAAGCGCAACAGCCGGAAGGTCATGCAGGACGAGGCGCATGTCTTAACCGTCCGTAATGGAAAGGTAGTGCGCTTCCAGTCCTTTGAGGACACTGCGGCGGTCGCCGCAGCCTGGCGGGGCACCTAACGGAGCGATCGCGGCGACCGCGCGGGGCCGGCGTCGCGGTGGAGGTCCAACCCGTAGCATACCCCTTTACACTAACACGCAGCCCAACCGGACGTGACGCAGCAGGAGGTAGAACGGAACCGTACGAGCACGTTGGCGCCAACGAGCCTGGACCGCAGAAGAGGCAGGTCATCCGGTCCCGCCAGGGAACCGCCTGCCCAGTTGTTGAAGAGGAGACCGAGTGATGGAAACGGCGGTCATCGTCAGCGCAGTGAGAACCCCCATCGGTACCTATGGCGGCAGCCTGGCTGACATTCCGGCGCCCCGCCTGGGGGCCCTGGTCATCCGGGAGGCCCTCCAGCGCGCCGGACTCACCGGCGACGAGGTGGACGAAGTCCTGATGGGCAACGTCATCCAGGCCGGGATAGGCCAGAACTGCGCCCGCCTGGCGGCGATGGAGGCGGGGCTGCCACAGCACGTGCCCGCCACCACCATCAACAAAGTGTGCGGATCGGGGCTCAAGACGGTCGCCCTCGCCGCGCAGTCGATCATGCTGGGCGACGCCGATTTCGTGGTGGCAGGCGGGGTCGAGAGCATGAGCCGGGCACCCTACCTGCTGGAGAAGGCCCGCTGGGGCTACCGCATGGGCGATGCCCCCATGGTGGACGCCATGATCCGCGACGGCCTGTGGTGTGTCATGGCGGACTGTCACATGGGTATGACCGCCGAGAACGTCGCCTCCCAGTGGGAGATCAGCCGCCAGGAAATGGACGAGTTCTCGGCCCGCAGCCAGGCCAACGCCGGGGCGGCTCTCCAGAATGGGGTGTTCAAGGACGAGATCATCCCGGTGACGGTGCCGCAGCCGCGGGGCGAGCCGAAGGTGGTGGACACCGACGAGCACCCGCGCCCCGGCACCACGGTGGAGCGGCTGGCGGGGCTGCGGCCGGCCTTCAAGTCCGATGGCGGCCGGGTCACCGCCGGGAACGCCTCGGGCCTCAATGACGGCGCGGCAGCCGTCGTCGTCACCTCGGCCCGCAAGGCCCGAGAGCTGGGACTGAAGCCCCTGGCGACCATCCGCAGCTACGCGGCGGCGGGCGTGGACCCCAAGATCATGGGCATCGGCCCGGTGCCTGCCACCCGCAAGGCCCTGACCAGGGCCGGCCTGGCCATCAGCGACCTCGACCTCATCGAGGCCAACGAGGCCTTCGCGGCCCAATCCCTGGCGGTGGGCCGTGAGCTCGGCTGGGACTGGGAGCGGGTGAACGTCAACGGCGGCGCGGTGGCCCTGGGGCATCCCATCGGCGCCAGCGGGACCCGCATCCTGGTGACGCTGCTGTACGAAATGCAACGCCGCGACGCCCAGCACGGCCTGGCTACCCTGTGCATCGGCGGCGGGCAGGGCATCGCCATGGTGGTCGAGCGGGCGGGCTAGGACCGGCGGACACGCGCGGTTTCGCTCCGAAAACAGCGGGCCTCCTGGGAGTTCCAGGAGGCCCGCGCGCGTCGCCTGCCCAGGGAGTGCTGGGCAGGCGACGCGCGCCTTGCAACCCGGTCGGGAAGCCTCCGCACCGGCCCGTCACGGACGCCGCCCACCGACCGGCGTCTACACCCACGGTACCGCTGTGTGGCCCCCCACGGCGTGCGATTTGCCAAGGTCGGTACAGTGGGCTATACTAAAGACAAGAGCTATATGGCGGACACCCCGCAGCAGCCACCGGCGCTGGGGTGCACCCAGAGGACGTATGTATGACCGATAGTACCAAAGGGCAGGCGCGCGTCAGCGTCAACTTGGACATTGCCAACCTGCCCCCCGAGGCGCCGGCCTATATTCTGCGAGAGGCCGCTGCCTTTGGGCGTATCATTATTGCCCGGGCCTTCGCCGACTACCGCCGCAATGACCTCGGCGATCTCCCCATCCAGCTGTTCCAATACGGCTATCAACTCATCCACTGCCCGAGCTGGCCCAACGGCGGCGGCCGTCTCAAGTCGGTGGTTGATTCTATCCTGGCCCAGGACCTCCGGGATCAGGCGGAAGAGGATCCCACGTTAGAGGTCTTTGTGCTGGGGAGTGGCGATCGCGACTTCATGGCCGTGGTGCATGCGTTGCGGCGTCACGGCCGGCGGGTCATCATCGCCGCCACGCCCGACGCCTCGAACCGCTCCCTCGTCGCCGGCGCGGATGGCTACATCCCGCTGCCCATGCCGGACCGGCCCGAGCGCCACGAGCGGGCAGGACGCCTGGAGCGGCAGCAGCCTCCGGCCTACGTACCGACCGAGGCCCTGCCCCTCACCCATAACCCGCCCCCTAGCCCGCCGCAAGTGCAAGCGCCCGTTGCGCCTCCCGTACCGGCGACCCCGACCTACCTACCGCCCCCCGTACCGGCACCGCCGCCACCGCAGCCGACGCTCCGTGGGCACGCTCCGCACCAGTTCCATGCCCAGCCGTCCATCTCCACGGCCAGCCTAGGGGAGCATATTATCGGGCTGGTGCTGAGCCATCCCCAGATCACGCCGCGCCAGGTGCTGCAAGCGTTGGCGCCGCGTAACGAGCCGGGGAGCGCCCGCCGTCGCCAGGCCGTCGGGGATGCCATCGCCTTGCTGGTACAGCAGGGCAAGCTGGCGCGTCGCCGGGAGAATGTCCGGGGCCGTATTGCCGAAGTCCTGGCGCTCGCCAGCGAGGAGCCGGTGCCGGCTCCCCCGGCGGCACCGGAACCGGCGCCGGCAGTGACCTCGGAGCGGCCGGCCGACCACGTGCCGACGCCGACTGCGCCGCCGCGCACGCGGACGGAACGGAGTCCCAGGGCACGGTCCGCGCGGCCGCCCGCAACGCCAGAGACCGCGACCCAGGCGCTCGTCGCGCCGCCTTCCCAGAACGGGGCGCAGGCAGCAGCGAGCGTTCCCCCCTCGGCGCCGGTGGACGAAGCGCCCGCGGCGACGTTGCCCCCTCTTCCCGCGCCAGCGGCTGAGCAGCCGACCGTCCTGCCTGTGGAAGAGCAGCCCGGCATCCCGCTGGGAGAGCCAACCGTGGCCGCGGCCGCACCGGAGCCGGTGGCCTCCGCCGCTCCCGCGGAGACGGATGCTCCCGTTGAGCCGGCAGCATCCGCCAGCGCTCCCGAGGGCGTGGGCGCGACCGGCACCGCGGACGAAGCAGAGCCTGCGGCCAAGCCCCGCCGCCGCACCCGTCGCCGCAGTCGGGCGACGTCGGCCAGCAGCGGCGGCGAGAGCGCCGCGGAGTCCGGGCCAGCCACCGGGCTAGACACTGGCGTCCCAGAGCCGACGCCGGCTCCCACCGCGGGCAACGGCGTGGAGCCCGCCACGGACACGCCGGCGTCCGTCGGCGCCGGTACCGTCTGATCCGGATCGCGCCTGGTCAGAGAGGATCGGAGGCCCCTTCGGGTTTTCCCGTGGCGGTAGAGATGCCGTGCGTGCGCTCACGGGCGCCGCGCCGGAGAGTGCTCCCTCGCGTCGCTACCGCCGGGAAACCCGAAGGGGCCTCCCTTGAGGCGGCACTATGCACACGCTCGTCGTCCCGCTCGATGGCTCTCGCCTGGCCGCGCGTGTCCTCCCGCACGTCACGGCGCTGGCCGCGGCCTTCGGGTCGCGCCTCCACCTGGTGAGCGTCATTGACGTAGCGCGCCTGGACCTCGCGTTCTATTACCAGCACTATGCCTTGCCGCTCACTGAGGCGATGCAGCTGTGGCTGGCGCGCGCCCTGGACCGGGAGCGCCGGGTGCTGGAGCGCGGCGGGTGCGCGGTCACCACCGAGGTGGCGCTCGGCCGCCCGGCGGAGACCGTGCTCCGCGTGGCCCACGACCGGGACGCGCACCTCATCGCGCTCTCGACCCACGGTCGGGGTGGGCTGGGGCGCTGGGCGCTGGGGAGCGTGGCGCACGACCTGGTTCGGTCCAGCACGGTACCCTTGCTGTTGCACCGCCCACAGGACCGCGTCCGCCAGATCGCGTACCGGCGTCTCCTCCTGCCGCTGGATGGATCGTCCCGCTCGGAGGCAGCGCTTCCCCTGGCGCAAAGATTGGCCCAGGGCCTGGGCGCACGCCTCCTCCTGGCCCAGGTGGTCCCCACCGCGCTGAACTACGCCCTCGGCCCGCACTGGACCGTCATCCCACTTCAGTTGGAAGAGCAGGCGGTTGCTGCCGCCCAGGTCTACCTCCATGAGGTGTGCGAGCGCCTGGCCGGGGCAGGGGTCGCGGCTGAGGCGGTGGTGCTCCGGGGTGATCCGGCCCGCCAGCTTTTGGACCTGGCGGAGCAGCAGCCCATCGATCTCACCGTCATGGCCACGCACGGCCACGGCGGGGTGCGCCATCTCGCGCTCGGGAGTGTCGCCGACCGGGTGGTGCAAGCCTCGGCCCGGCCCGTGGTACTGGTCCCGCCCTCCCCGGCTGCAACGGGCACCGCAGAGCCTGGCAGTCGCCGCTAGCGCTCTGAGCGGCTGACTCCGGGCCGGGTGCGGCGCGCTTTCTGTCGCTCCCGTCCACGCTGGGTTCACCTGCCCGTCCACCAAAACCCTGCGGCCGCGCGCCGGGCCGTCCCAAAGGCCGCCACTCGGACCCCGCCACGCGGTATCCGGCGCTCAAGAACACCGCCTGAACGCCTGCTCCGCCCTCTCACTCGCCCGCTTGCCCGGCAATGATCGAAGCGCCCCTGCCGCCCCAGGCGTACATCTCAAGCTTCGACGGGTTACCCCATATAGGTCCCACCGATCCGACGGGCCCACGTCCTCTCGAACCATCTCGAGCATCTCACGCAGCCCTTCCTCGGAACGGGGAATGCCCCGCGGCCATACGCCTTGAACCCGCGGGTCTTTACATACCTAACGCTGTCATGTATAATGCTGCTAGGTACACTCGGATTCGGGTTCATCAGCGCCGCACGAGGTGTGAAATCATGGAGATCAACAAGGACCTGATAGCCGCTTCCTCGACCCCGATCGACCTGTCGATCCTGGCCGAGGGGGACAGCTACGGCTACGCCGTCCTCCAGC
>JACQUQ010000076.1 GCA_016210175.1 Chloroflexota bacterium
CCACGTCGAGGAAAACCTGAGCGCTACCGAGCCCGTGGAGTTCATCGTCTCCCGTGGCTGCTCCGGTATCCTCGTGGTCAATGTCCCTGACCCGCGAGTGGAGGCGGGGAGCTAAGGGGCTGGTACGGCATGCTTGACGGGTGCTTGGGGGAGCGTATGACAGGCGAGGTTGCCCTATGAACATCGCAGACCGGCTTGCCATACTGGACGTCATTGGCAAGTATGCGTATACGTGGGACCGCAAGGATGTGGATGGCTGGCTCCAGCTCTTCATGGACGACGGCGTTTGGGAGGCGTACCAGCCGGGCACCACCGAGCCGGTAGTGCGCATCGTGTCGCAGCCGGAGCTGCGGACCTATGCCGAGCAGAGCTTCACCGTGCGGCTCGCCGCCGTTCAGACCCGCCACCACCAGACGGATACCGTCTTCGTGGAGATCGGCCCGGACCGCGCGATGACGGAGACCATGGTCCTGGTGACGCATCAAGGGGCGGCGGATGCGGTCCCGCGCCTCTTCCTCACCGGCGTCTATCGTGATGAGTGGCGCAAGACGGAGGGCGGTTGGCAGTTCGCCCGGCGGGCGCTGTACCGGGACAGCACGCCGCGCTATTGACGCGGTCGGCCTGGCGCGGGCCACCCCTACCCATCGGGCTTGGTACCGCCACCTGGACCATGACGGACCTCGCCGCTCACCCTGGGCCGGTTGAAGGAAGAGGAGGCCTGGAGGTGAGGTGTGGAGCCGTGCCCTAGCTGCCGGGAAAACCCAGGGCCTGGTTGATGGCGCGCTGCTGCGCCGCAACACGCTCGCCGGGGCTGACACCGGGCAGGCTGGCCCGCTGCCAGGCCTCCATCTCCCCGTGCATGGGCGCCCACTCCGGGTCGTCCAGGAGCGCCAGGGGGCCCATGACCTCCACCATGGCAGTTGCCAGCCGCTCCCGCATCGCCTGCGCGAGCAGCACAAATTGCGCCCCGTGATAGGTGGTCGCCTCGCTCTGCGAGGACCGCCAGCGGTTCCGCAGGGCAAGCACCCGCAGGACCTGGGCATCGATATAGGCTTCCGCCATCCGCTCTTCCGTCTCGTAGTACTGGTATGCCGGCTGTCGGCCCTGGAGCCGCTCCCGGCAATACCGGACGAGCATCCCCACGAACCCCTGCTGCTCCTGGAGCACCCGGTCGGCGTCCCCATCCACCGGGAAGGCGCTCTGGACGACCAGCCAGCCATCGCCCTCATCCCCAATACGGTACTCGACCGGGACGGCGACCTGCTCCAGCGCCATCGTGCGCTGCCCGCCGGGCGCGATGGTGGCGCGGTCGCTGCTGGCGAGGCCCGGCAGGCCCACGGGGATGAGGAAGGCGCTCAAGCGTCGGCGCGCCGGGGCGTCCGGGTCCGTGACGGCCAGGACCCAGAGGTACGTAGGCCCATCCGGGTCGCCCCAGCATACCTCCTCACCGGAGACGAGGTACACATCGCCGTCCTTCACCGCCTGGAGCGTGACCGTTTCCGGGTCGGCCACTGCGTCGGCCTCGCCCACGGCCCGCCATGCTGCGCTCTCGCCGCGGAGCAGCGGCCGCACCAACCGCTGGCGCTGGCGCTCGCTCCCACAGGAGAGGATGGCCGCCGCGACCCCAAGGCTGGCTTCGTAGAGTTGGGGGACCTGCCGGGCGTCCAGTTCCTCCCGCACCACGCGGTCGTGGGCTGGGGAGAGTCCGCCACCGCCATACGCCTGCGGCCAGGAGGGGGCCGCCCACCCCTGGTCTGCCAGTTGGCGCTGCAACCCGCGGACCCACTCCCGCGCCTGCGGGGCGCGGCGGGCGCGCTCCCGGGACATCCGTACCTCCGGCGGCACGTGGGCATCCAGCCAGGCGCCCACGTGCCGCCGGAACGCCGCGAGCTCGGGGCTGTCCTCGACGGCAAAGTTCATGGGCATCCCTCGCGTGCGCTGCCGGTGTGCTCTTCGCTCCGGTGAACGGCGAGTATCCGGGAAGAGGTGGTAACCCCGTCCTCCGTCACCACCGTGACGGGCGGCACCCCGTAGAAGGTGACCTGCCCCTTGTTGAAGCCTTCGAGGGGGGTATAGGCCCCGGCGCGGAGGGCGTCCAACAGGTCGCGCTCGTGGCGGATGTCCCCGTGGAACAGGGTCGCACCCCGCGCGATCCCCTGGAGGGAATGGGCATCGCTGCCACCGGTGCCTGGCCGTCCCCACCGCGCGGCGACCTCCTGGGCAAACCGGTTCTCCTGCTCGTCCATATTGCCGCCGTTCACCACTTCCATCTCATCCACCAGGGCAAACGCGGGGTGGGCCAGCGCGTCGGCTGCGGTCTGCGGGAGAGTGGCCGGGTCGGCAAAGAGGGCGTTCCGGGTGACCCGTCCGTGCGGGCCGAAGAAGAACCGGAAGGGGTGGGCCAGGATCATGAACCCCCCGACTTCCTCGACGACCCGACGGAGCTCGGCGAGGCGGCGGATGCCGGGCCGGTACCCGTCCAGGCCCAGCGTAATGATGTGGCCCATATCGGTGTAGATTTCGAGGGCGTGAACCAGCACCAGGTCGTACTGCGCGGCGAACGCCTGGAACCGGTGGCGTTGCCAGCCATCGTGCTCGGCCAGCAGGACCCCCTTCAGGCCCAGCCGCTGCGCCGCCTCCACCAGGTGCTCCGGCGCCAGATCGCTATCCAGGCTCCCCTCCCGGGTGTGCACGTGCAAATCGAAGATCGCGTCCAAGCCGCTATCCTTCCGGGCGCCCGTGAGCGCCAGACTTCCCTTTCTATCGTGCACGAATGGTATCGTGCATGAGCATCTTGTGTCAAGGACGTGTATAAATTATTATGGACCAATATGGTTGACACGGTGGCACCATGGTACTATCATAGGCCCATCAAGCGCTCTTGGGCGCTACTGCCGCGCCTGGTCGCGCGACCGGGCGACGATGCACCAGGAACCAACGACTTGGCCTCCAGCGGTGGGACGCGGAGTTCGCAGCGGAAGGGGAGCGCCATGAACTTTGAGTTGCGCTATACCAAAGCGCAAGAGGACTTCCGGCAGGAGGTCCGGGACTGGCTGGACGCCAACGCGCACATGCCCCCGGCGCTGGGGGCGATCCCCCTGGAATCCATGGATACCACCCGGGAGCAGTGGGAGTGGATCCGGGAGTTCTATCGCAAGCTGGGCCACCAGGGCTGGTTCTACCCCACCATGCCCAAGGAGTATGGCGGCGGGGGGCTGTCCCTGGACCACGAGATCATCATCCAGGAAGAGCTCGCCCGGTATAAGGTCCCGTCCCTCAACAGCCCCGGCAACGTCGCCATCGCGGCCCTCTACATCTATGGCACGGAAGAGCAGAAACAGCGCTTCCTCAAGCCCATACTCCTGGGCGAGACCGTCACCTGGCAGCTCTGGACCGAGCCCGATTCCGGGGTGGACCTGGCGTCCATTACGACCAGGGCGGTGAAGGACGGCGACGACTACATCATCAACGGCACTAAGAACTATATCAGCGGCATCTTCGAGCCGGACTATCTGAACATCCTGGTGGTGACCGACCCGCATGCCCCCCGGCACGCCAACCTGGGCCAGTTCTATAGTCCCGCCAACCTGCCGGGCATTAGCTGGGTTTACCAGGACCTCATCGTCAAGGGCGGGCAGCACTTCATTTTCTTTGAGGATGTCCGCGTGCCGCGGGAGTGCCTGGTCGGGGGCGAGACCGAGGGCTGGCGGGTCACCCAGAGCAGCCTGGAGCTGGAGCACGGGGCCGAGGGGAGCCTGACCGGCCGGGAGAATGTGGTCGGGGACCTGGTGCAGGCCTGGCGGGAAGGCAAGGTCCACTCCCTGGCCCACGGCGCCGCCGCCCAGGAGCGCCTGGTGGATGCCTATATCCGCTCCACGATTAACCGCCTCATCGCCCGCCGTACCTTCTGGATGTTCCACACCAAGCAGCCCCAGAGCTACCACGGGCCCCAGAACCTCTGGTTCGGCCGGGAGACCCGCATCCGCACGGCTGACGACCTGCTGGACCTGCTCGGGCCGCATGCGCTGACCACCGACCCGGAGTGGCGGCTGCTGGACGGGCGGGTCGAGCTCGGCCAGCGGGGCGCGGCCATGGCGACCCATGGTGCTGGCTCCTACGAGATCGACAAGGTGATCATCGCCCGGCGCGTCGGCCTCAGCCGGACCAGGGACGTGGCGGCCCCCACGCACTAAGGGCGGCCCTGGCGCCCCCTGTGCAGCAGCCCACCAGCAGGATGGCGTGCCCCCTTGGGTGGTCCCGGTGGACGGGCCGCCCAAGGGGTAGTGTCACCACTGTCCCTACCGTAGCACGACCCGCACGACGAGGCTGCGCCCCAGGCTGCGCCCTGGCAGCCCCGCCCTGATAGTTGGGAAATGGAGGCGACGCAATGGACCTCTCCTTGACCCCGGTCCAGGCCATGATCAAGGACGCGGCGCGGGATTTCCTCTCCCATGAGTACCCGCTGCGCGTGGTCCGGGAGATCGACGAGACCGAGACGGGCTTCTCCCCCGACCTGTGGCGCCGGATGGTCGAACTGGGCTGGGTCGGCATGGTCCTCCCGGCCGAATACGGCGGCGCGGGCCACGGCTTTACGGATGCCGCCGTCCTCTTCGAGGAGCTTGGCTACTACGGCATCTCCTCTCCCTTGCACTCTTCGGTCCTGCTGGGAGGTCTCGCCATTCTGGAAGCGGGGAGCGCCGCGCAGCAGCAGGAGATCCTGCCGTCCGTCGCCAACGGCTCTCGCCGGCTGGCGTTCGCGCTCACCGAGGCCGACTACGGCTGGAGCCCGGAGTTCATCACCCTCCAGGCGACCCCGCGTGCGGGCGGGTATGCGCTCAACGGCACCAAGCTCTATGTCCCCGATGCCCACATCGCCGACCAAGTCCTGGTGGTCGCCCGCACCTCCCAGGGGGCTTCCCCGGAGCGCGGCGTGACCCTGTTCCTGGTGGACCGCGGGACACCGGGCCTCACCGTGCGCGCCCTCAGTGGGTGGACCGGCGACCGCCTGTGCCAGGTGACGTTCAACAACGTCCAGGTCCCGGCGTCCGCGGTCGTGGGCCCGGTAGACGGCGCCTGGGCGCCCCTCCAGCGGGTCCTGGACCGCGCCACCGCCGTGCTGTGCGCCTACATGGTGGGCAGCATGCAGCGCCTGTTCGACCTGAGCGCGGAGTACGCTCAGAACCGCATCCACTTCGGCGTGCCCATCAGCACCTTCCAGCGCGTCCAGGACTACATCATCGACATCCTGAACAACACCGACAGCGCCCGCTGGACCACCTACGAAGCGCTCTGGAAGCTGGATGAAGGCCGCGCCGATGCTCCCGAAGCCGTCTCCGTGGCGAAGGCGGTGGCCAGCCAGGGCTTCCCCAAGAGCGCCCAGGACGCGCACCATGTCCATGGAGGGATGGGCGCGGACAAGAGCTACGGGATGTACCTCTTCACCAAGAAGGCCAGGACCCTCCACAGCTACCTGGGCGACGCCACCTACCACAAGCACCGGGTCGCCCAGTTGATCCGGGTGTAGGCGCACGGCGACCTGGCCGGCCTGGGGCCCCTTCTCGCGCCTTCGCCTGGCCGAAGCTGTGGGTTGCCCCCGGCGCGGTACGGGAGGTGTCCTCTGCCAGAAGGAGGGCGGATCGTCACGCCACCACGCGGAGCGCCCCGGCAACCTTGCCAGCCCGGACGGACAGGCTCCGCTCAAGCACCTGACCCAGACCGGGAGATGGTCAGCAGGGGAGGCGTTTCCTGGTGACGTCGTGGCGCCGCGCCCACCCGCACGGCACCGGAGCCACATTGCACGCCAGCGTCCTCCTCGTCGAGGGATCTCGGTCGGGGCAAAGGGTTGCATCCGCACCGCTAGCTCTTTACAATAGAGCCGTTCTTGGTCCGGCCCGTCTCGGTGCGGTTGACGTCAAGCTGTGGCCCCCGGCAACCGGGGGCCAACCGGGGGCATCCTTGAGATCGACGACGGAGCGACATTCTATGGAGCAGGCCATCGAGCAGTTCCTCGCCCAAATGGTGGAGGAGAAATCGTTCTCCGGGAATACCGCTGCGGCCTACCGGAATGACCTCCAGCAGTTCGTCATCTTCCTGGGCGCGCTCACCGGCCCTCACGACCCTCCGACCACCTGGGAAGGCGTGACGGTAGGACATATCCAGGGCTACCTGTTGGGCCTGCGCGACCGCGGCTACGCCAAGACGACCGTCGCCCGCAAGATCGCCTCCGTCAAGTCGTTCTTCACCTTCCTGCGGAGCCAGAGCGCGGTGAGCAAGAACCCAACCGAAGGCCTGCCCTCGCCCGGTGTGGAGCGCCCCCAGCCGCGGGCGCTCAGCCCCGAAGATGTGGATGAACTCCTCCGCCAGCCGAGCCTGCGGCCCGGACCCGAGGCCAAGCGCGATGAGGCCATGATCCGACTGCTCTATGCCACCGGCATGCGGGTCACGGAGTTGGTCAAGCTGGATGTGGACGACCTCAGCCTGGAAACGGAGTTCACCCACGTGCGGTGCCTGGGCCGGGCGACCCGGCAACGGGTGATTCCACTGGACCCAGAGGTGGCGCACGGCTTGAGCGTGTACCTGGAGGAGCACCGCCCCAAGTTCCTGCGCCAGGCCGATGAGCCGGCCCTTTTCCTCAACCGTCGTGGACAACGCCTCACCCGCCAGGGATTCTGGCTCATTTTGAAGAACTACGCCCGCGCCGCCAACGTCACGGAGTCCATCACCCCCCACATCTTGCGGCACAGCTTCGCTACCCACGCGCTGCGGAGCGGCAGGCTGAACCTGCGCGAGCTCCAGGAGTACCTGGGACACGCCAGCATTACCACCACCCAGGTCTACACCGCCCTGATCGACCAGGAGCCTGCGGACTACGAAGTGCCCGCAGGCGCGTCTGCCGGGCACCTGGTCGTGCTCTCACCGGGCCGCGCGCCCAGGGAAAGGTAGCGCCGACTCCCGTGCCGCGCGCTCGGCTCCTGCCGGTCCTCTGGCTCCTGGCGCTGGCCCTGGTCAGCGCTACTGCTTGCATTGACCCCGGCACCTCGTCCCACGCGACGCCCACGGCGACGCGCCCACCGGAAGCAACCACCACGCCGCAGAGCCAACGCCCCCCGGTGCTGGAGGGGGTTATCCCGGCGCCCCCCGATGCCGACCGCTTTGCGGCAGTACGCCGCCTGAAACTGCACTCCCCGGTCCCCATCCCGGCGGTGGTCAACCCGGAACCGGTGAGCTACGATGTGGGCCATGTCGAACGCTTCTGGGTCGCCGACCTGGACTCCTACCGCCATTTCGAGGTCGAGGCGACGCTGCGGCTGGTGACGCCACATGCCTACTGGTACGTTGACCAGTCCGTTGACATTCCCCAGGAGGACCTGGAGCGTTCCGCCCGGGAGTTCGAGGGCAATATCTATCCCTCCGTGACGCGCTACTTCGGGCCGGAATGGGTGCCGGGCGTGGACAATGATACGCGCCTGACCATCCTCAACACCCGTTTCCAGGGTGCCGCCGGGTACTTCAGCTCCGCCGACGAGTATCCCAAGGCCGTCCACCCGTTCAGCAACGAGCGGGAGATGATCTACATCGACGTAGCCAGCCTCAAGCCCGGCACCCGCGCGTACCACAACGTGCTGGCGCACGAGCTCCAGCACGCTGCCCACTGGCGCGCCGACGCCACGGAGGAGAGTTGGGTGAACGAAGGCCTGGCCGTGCTCGCCGAGGACCTGGCGGGGTTTCCGGTGGGGTTGTCCCGCATCTTCGCCGCCAACCCCGACATCCAGCTCACGGACTGGCAGCAGGAGCCCCGCCAGAACGCCGCGCACTACGCGGCGGCCTACCTGTTCATGAAGTACCTGGGACAGCACTACGGCGGCTACGGCGCGCTCAAGGGCCTGGTGGACGAGCAGGCCGACGACATCGAGGGCATCAACCGCTTCCTCCAGACCCAGGGGTACGCCGAGCGCTTCGTGGACGTGTTCCGCGACTGGGTCATCGCCAACTTCCTGGACGAGTACCCGGCCAAGGAGGACCGCTACCACTACGCCGACCTCGCCGTGCGGGCGCAACCCGCCCGCTCCCTGACGCGCCCGGAAGCGCTGACGGCGACCATCCGTCAGGTTGCCGCCCACTACCTGGAGATACGTCCGCAGGGGAGCAGCGTCCGTGTGACCTTCGAGGCCCCGACCACGGTCAAGCTGCTCCCCAATGACCCCCGGAGCGGACGCTCGCAGTGGTGGAGCAACCGGGGCGATAGCATCCACAGCACCCTGACCCGGACTCTGGACCTGACCGGCGTCCCGCGGGCGACCCTCCGCTTCTGGGCCTGGTACGATATCGAGCAAAACTGGGACCACGCGTACGTGACGGTCTCCGAGGACAGCGGCCAGACCTGGACCGCGTTGCCCGCCACCAGCACCACCGGCGACAACCCCGTGGGCAACGCCCTGGGGCCGGCGTTTACCGGCGCCAGCGGGGGCGGCCAGCCCGCACGCTGGGTCGAGGAGACGGTTGATCTGACCCCATTTGCCGGGAAAAAGGTGCTGGCGCGCTTTGAGTACATTACCGATGAAGCCGTCAACCAGAACGGCTTTGCCATCGATGACATTCGTGTGCCGGAGATCGGGTACGCCGACGATGCCGAAACCGATGGGGGCTGGGATGCGCGCGGCTTCGTGCGTACAGAGAACCACGTGCCGCAGTACTTCCTGCTCCAGCTCATCGAGTTTGGCACAGACATCACCGTGCGGCAGATACCCCTGAACGAGCAGAACGAGGCCACTATCGAGATCACCCGCTTTGGTGAGGACCTGAATCGGGCCGTGCTGGTGGTCGCGGCGCTGGCGCCCGTCACCACGCAGCCCGCCAGCTACGAACTGACCATGACGCAGGGTCCATAAGCCCGACAACGCGTGCTGCCGCGCCCACTGCAACGGAACGGCCGGGAGGGAGCCAGGGGAGAGCAGAAGGCGTGCACGAGTGGGAACTGCTGGCCGCGGGCGGCTTCCCGGCTGCCGGGCTGGGGACGACCTACCAGCCTGGTCGCCCTCCCTGGCCGCCGGAGGTCCAGCGGCGCATCCAGGCGCTGTGGGCGCGGCGTCGCCGGGCCGCGCACCGGGCCGGGCGCACCTTCTATAACGGACGGTTGTTCCGGGTACAGGCATTCACCCCCGCTGCGGCTGGCTTGACGCTGGCCCTGGCGGATACGGACTATCGGGAGTATGTTGCGGCGCGCGCCGGGCTGCTCCCCGCAGGGCAGGCAGACCCCCTGGGCGTCGCCGCGGCGCTCATCACCGCCGACAGCCGGATCCTGATAGGGCGACGCCGCGGGGTGGATACCTATACTGGCCGGTACGATGTCATCGGCGGTTTCGTGGACCGGGAGGTGGATTGGCAGCAGACGGCTGGTCCTGCCACCCCGGATCCCGCCGGGGCGATGGTCCGAGAGGTGTGGGAGGAGACCGGCGTTGGGCTGGCCCGCACGGTCCTGATCTGCCTGGGGTTGGTCTACGACCGGAGCGTCCCGCACCCCACCCTCTGCTTCGCGGCCCGCCTCCCTCTGGCCTTTGCTGACCTGGCAGCGCTGCCCGTCCAGGAGCAGGAGACAGCCGGCTGGGAGCCGCTGCCCGACGACCCCGCGGCGCTGTCTGCCTTTCTCACGGAACACCACGGCGCGCTCTCACCCACGGCGGAAGCGACGTTAGCCCTCTGGGGAGAGCAGGCGTATGGCCGGGCCTGGTGGGACGCCCTGGTTGCGTCCCTGGGCGGGCGTGCCGCCGAGCCGAAGCCGGAGAGCTAAAGCACAGTCACCCGTGGTTTGCGGGATACCGCTCGGTAAGGGCGGGTTGCAAACCCGCCCCAGCAAGCTGGGCGCGGGAAAGGGTGCCGGGCGCAGCGAGGCGGGAGAGGTGCGGGCGGCGCTTATCATCCACCGAGGCGGCCCGGCGCCGACGTCCTCGGTCGGTTCCCCGTAGGGACCAGGACCGACCGCAGGGCAGCCCGGCCCTCATTCAGGGCCAGCGGCAGAATGAGGAGGGTGAGCCCGGCCGAGAGCAGGCACCAGAAGCACCAGGCTTTCACCTTGACCGCCTGCTCCCAGGTCAGCAGGGCGCTCGCCACGAACGCCCCCAGGGAGACCGCGGCCAGACCCAACGGTTGGAGTGGCCGACGTTCGGGCGGCGTGTCCCCTGCCCAGAGCGCCAGGGTCGCCATCGCCGCATAGCCCAGCGCACCGGCGGCGGCGTTGGGCACACCCAGGTGCCTGGCATGCGCGGAGCGGCCGACGATGTTGCACCCCTCCCCGAAGAACGGGCAGGCCAGCGAGTCGATCAGCCCTTCATGGTAGGCCAGCATGTAGAGGGCATCAGCGACGCCCAGCAGGGAGAGCCCCGCGATACCCAGGCGCTCGGCCTTGCTCCCGGGCCGTAGCCGGATCCACGGTCCTGTTCGCTCCATAGCCCACCTCCCCCGGCGCCCCGCCCAACGGTTCCCCCGTGAGCACGGTTCCCCAGGAAACCAGTCTCAGGGCGGTGCACGCTACGCCGCACGCCCCCCGCTAGTAGCGTGCGGCGTAGCTATCATGGGCGACTGCCAAGCGGGCACGGCCCTGAGCGACTGCGTGGTATCCCCGTCTGGAGGCAGCACGCTGCACGACGGCCGTCCTTGGCAGCCGGTCCCGCTCCAGCGTATGGGCCGGGCGGTTAATGCGCTCTCCGCTCGTGCTCCTCCAGCCGCTGTTGGGTGGGGAACTCCCCGCTGCACTCCGGGCAGCGGAAGACGTGCCCGCGCGCCTTGTGCTCCTCCAGCGTGTCCTCGGTCGTGAACTCCATTCTGCACATGGGACAGCGGAAGACCTGTGCCATCGTGTCGGGTACCTCCTTGGTCGCTTCTCTGTCTAGCACTCTTTATCGAACGCTGGAGCGCGGCTGGCGGTAAAATCCGGGTGTGCGGCGTGGCGCAAGGCCACCAGGACGCCGGACCCGAGTACAAGACTCCCGTTCCCACACCGCTCGCCCACGCCCTTGACACCCCCTGCCGTACGGCATAGACTGCGGACACGACGGAAGGGAACCAGGAGCGAGGAACGAGGAACAAGGGGCGGACGCGGGCCGTGTTCCCTGTTCCCGCCAAGGGGGAGCGGGCTATGGCGAGCACCATCCGTGGCACGTGGCAAGGCCGGGCCGGGAGCCCTTTCACCCCGGAGAAGCAGGAGTTGGTTGCCAGCCGGGGCATCGTCACCACCAACCACCCCCTGGCCTCGGCCGCTGGCGCCGAAATGCTGGCCGCCGGTGGGACTGCGGTGGACGCGGCCATCGCCGCGGCCTTCGCCATCGCCGTGGTCGAGCCCATGTCCGTGGGCATCTTCGGAGCCGGGTTCGTCCTGATGCGGGACGCCCGCACCGGCGCGATAGCCGCCATTGACAACTACGCCGTCGCGCCCGCGGCGGCCCGCCCCGATATGTTCCAGCCCCTTGATACGGTCGAGCCTGGGGCCGACCCCCTGGAAACGGTGGGCCGCCAGAACTCCCTGGGCTACCTGGCCGTGGGCGTGCCCGGCGCGGTGCAGTCCTGGTGCCACGTACTCCAGACCGCTGGCACCGTCTCCCTGGAGGAGGCCCTGCGGCCAGCCATCCGCTACGCCGAGCACGGCTTTCGGGCCAGCCCCCACCTGGTGGAGATGATCGCCAACCACCGGGACGACCTGGCCCGCTTTCCGGCCACCGCAGCCATCTTCCTGCGGGACGGCCAGCCCCCCAGCCCCGGCCACCTCATCCGCAACCCGGACCTGGCGGAGACCCTGCGCACCATTGCCCGCGACGGCCCCGATGCCCTCTACCACGGCCCCCTGGGCGCGGCAGTGGCCGACGACATGGCCCGCAACGGCGGCCTCCTCACCCGCGCAGACTTCGCCAGCTACCGCATCAGGGAGCGGACCCCGGTGCGGGGGACCTACCGGGGCTATGAGGTCGTCTCGATGGCCCCCACCAGCTCCGGCGGCACCCACATCGTCCAGGCGCTCAACCTGCTGGAGGAGTTCGACGTGGCCGGGGCGGGCTTTGGCACCGCCAGAGGGATCCACCTGCTGGCCGAGTGCCTGAAGATCGCCTTCGCCGACCGGGATGCCTATATGGGCGACCCTGACCGGGTGGACGTGCCGGTGGCGGGCCTCACCTCCAAGGCATACGCCCGTCAGCGGCGGGCCGAGATCAGCCTGGCGCAGGCCGGGCGCTACGACCGTGGGCGGCCCCAGCTCGCGACCGGGGAGTCCCAGAGCACCACCCACCTGACGGTCATGGACCGAGAGGGCAACACCGTCGCCATGACCCAGACCATCCACTCGGCCTTCGGCTCCAAAGTGGTAGCGCCGGGCACCGGGATGGTCCTCAACAACACCATGTATCTCTTCGACCCCCACCCCGGCCAGCCCAACTCCATTGCGCCGGGTAAGCGCATGCTCAGCAGCATGTCCCCCACCATCGTCCTCAAGGATGGGCGGCCCCTCATGGCCCTGGGCACCCCCGGCGGCACCCGCATCTTCGCTGCCGTGCTCCAGGCCATCGTGAACGTCATCGACCACGGCATGACCCTCCAGGAGGCGGTGGAGGCGCCCCGCGTGTGGAACGACACCCGCAGCGCCCTGCTGGTGGAGCCGGGCATCGCTCCCGGCGTGCGGGCGGAGTTGGAGGGGATGGGCCACCGGGTGGAGGTCGTGCCCAAGGTAGCCGGGGGCATGAACGGCATCTGCATGGACGAGGCGGGGCTGCTGCACGGGGCGGCCTGCTGGCGGGCAGATGGCGCGCCCGTCGGGCTGAGCGGCGGGGACGCGCGGGCCAACGCCGCGGCGAACGCCTTTGGCTAGGAAGACCGCGCAGGAGGGAACGCCATGACCACACCCGATGCACCGCTCTCGTCCGAGACCCTTCAAGTCCTGGCCCGCCAGGCCGGGCTGGACCTTTCGGCGCAGGACCTGGCGGCCCTGGAGCCGGGGCTGCGGCGCACGCTCGCCCAGGCCCAGACTTTGCGGGACCTGCCCCTGACGGCCTACGAGCCGGGGGTGGTCTTCGCCCCGGCGCCCGCACACAAGGAGGAAGGGGTATGAGCGCCGACCTGGGCTACCTGAGCATCGCCGAGGCCGCGGCCCGCTTCCGCAACCGCACCCTCTCCCCCGTGGAGGTGGTCGAGGCGCTGCTGGACCGTATTGACGCCCTCGACGGGAGGCTGCACGCCTACCTGGCGGTCATGGCGGAGTCGGCGATGGCCGAGGCCCGCCAGTCGGAGCAGGAGCTCCTGGCCGGGCAGGACCGCGGCCCCCTGCACGGCATCCCCATCGCCCTCAAGGACCTGTACGCCACCGCCGGGACGCTCACCACCGCCGGATCGCCGGTGCTGGCCGACTGGGTCCCGGAGGAGGATGCCACCGTGGTGACGCTGCTGCGCCAGGCGGGGGCGGTCAACCTGGGCAAGCTCACCATGCATGAGTTCGCTTTCGGTCCCCCGGCCCTGGACGACCCCTACCCCCCGGCCCGCAACCCCTGGAACCTCGACCACGTTCCGGGTGGCTCCAGCAGCGGGTCGGGCGCGGCCCTGGCCGCGGGCCTGTGCCTGGGATCCCTGGGTAGCGACACCGGCGGCTCCATCCGCGGCCCGGCGTCCTTCTGCGGCATCACCGGCCTGAAGCCCACCTATGGGCGGGTGAGCCGGGCCGGGGTGGTGCCCCTGGCCTGGTCCCTGGACCACGTCGGTCCCATGACCCGCAGCGCCGAGGACTGCGCCCTGATGCTCCAGGCCATCGCCGGGTACGACCCCAAAGACCCGGCCTCCAGCCCGGCGCCGGTGCCCGACTACCGTGCCACGCTGGGGCAGGGGCTGGCGGGCGTGCGCCTGGGGGTGTGCCGTCCCTACTTCTTGGACCATGAGGCCCTGGACCCCGACGTGCGGCAGGGCGTGGAGCAGGCCATCGCGGAGCTACGGGGCGCGGGCGCGAGCGTGGTGGAGGTGGGCCTTCCGCACGCGGAGCAGGCCCGTATCGCCAACACCGTCATCATGCTGGCGGAGGCCTACGCCTACCACGAGCAGACCTTGCAGACCAGGGGGCACCTCTTTGGGAAGCGCCTGCGGCTGCGCTTGCTGGAAGGTGGCCTGCTCCGCGCCAGCGACTACCTTCAGGCCCAGCGCACCCGCAGCCTGTTCCAGGAGGAACTGGGGGCGGCGTTGCGCCAGGTGGACGTCCTGATCACGCCGACCTCGGTCCGGCCCGCGTCGTCCTGGGCGACTTTCGACCCGGCGGCGACCGCCCGGGATCCGAGCTACACCGCACCCTTCAACCTGACGGGGGTGCCGGTGCTGTCGGTGCCGTGCGGCTTCAGCGCCGCGGGGCTGCCCTTGGGGATGCAGATCGTGGGGCGCTCGCTGGACGAGGCCACGGTGCTGCGGGTGGGCCACGCCTACCAGCAGCTCACCGACTGGCACACCCGGCAGCCGGCGGGGTTGGGGTAGTGGGGCGGGAGTGCGCGCTCCCCGGCGTGTTGCCCTACGACTCTGTCATCCGTGCAGAGAGGGATGCCGGCCTGAAGGCCGGGCCTTCCGGGGGGTAGCCCAGGCCCGCCGTTCACGGCGGCGGTGTTTTCCGTCATTTCGACCTTGACCATCTACTCCCCTTCGCTCGCGGGCGAGCGTGAGGCAGCAGACCGGCGGCCGGAGAGCCGGGCCGACTATGGCCAAGGAGGGGGAACTATGCCTCGGATGCTGGGCAAGAACGCGGTCATGGAACAGCTGCTGGCGGATGGTGTGCAGTACATCTTCGGCAACCCCGGCTCGACGGAACTGGCCCTGATGGACGCGCTCCAGGACTACCGTCAGATCCAGTACATCCTCGCGCTGCACGAAGCGGTGGCGATGGGCATGGCCGACGGCTACGCCCGCGCGACCCGCCGCCCGTCCTTCGTCAACCTGCACATCGCGCCGGGCCTGGCCAACGGCATCAGCATGCTCTATAACGCCTACCGGGGCCATACCCCGCTGGTGGTGACGGCCGGGCAGCAGGATACCCGCATGGTGCTGCAAGAGCCTGCCCTGTGGGGCGACCTCGTGCAGATGGCCGCGCAGTATACCAAATGGTGCGTCGAGGTCCAGCACGTCGAGGATATCCCGATGGTGCTACGGCGGGCCTTCAAGGTGGCAGCCGAGGCGCCCCAGGGACCGGTATTTGTCTCCCTGCCCCAGAACACCCTCTCGGACGAGGGGGAGATGCGGATCGTGCCCACCTCCTACACGGAATGGCGCACGCGCCCCAACCCCGATGCCGTGGAGCGCGCGGCGGCGCTGCTCACCGCGGCACAGCGCCCGGTCGTGGTCTGCGGCGACGGGGTTCCCCTGAGCAACGCCGGGCCGGAGCTGGTCCGCCTGGCGGAGCTCCTGGGCGCCCCTATCTTCAGCGTGGGCCGCACGGACCCCGGCTTCCACACCGGCCACCCCCTGTACCTGGGCGGGTTCAACCTGCTGGCGATGGCCGGGACCCGCGACCAACTGGGGAAGGCGGACGTGCTGCTGCTGGTGGGCGGCAGCTTCCTGAACCTCACCAACCAGCTGATCTACGACCCTACCCCCGTCCTGCCAGACGATATCACGATCATCCATCTGGACGTGAACTCCTGGGAGATCGCCAAGACCTTCCCGGTGGAGATCGGCATGGTCGGCGATGCCCGGCTGGGACTGCGCGACCTGACGGAAGCGGCGGAGCGACGGATGGGCGAGGCCGCCCGGAGCGCGGCCCGTGTGCGGGCGTCGGCCACCGCCGCACAGAAGCAACGGATGCGGGACGCCGCTGAGCGGCAGTTGCAGGCGGAGTGGGAGCACACGCCGATCTCACCCCTGCGGCTGGTGGCGGAACTACGGGATATGCTGCCGCGCGGTGCCGCCATCGTGGGCGGCGGCGGCACCTCAGGGGGGCCGGCGCTCCGCCAGCTCCTGGACTTCGACGCCGGGACCTACTTCGGCGGCGGTGGCGGTGCGCTGGGCTTCGACCTGCCCGGTCCCCTGGGCGTCAAGCTGGCCTTCCCCGACCGGCCCGTGGTGGGCTTTTGCGCCGAGGGCAATGCCATGTACACCGACCAGGCCCTCTGGACGGCCGCCCACTACGACATCCCGGTGACCTATGTCATGGTCAACAACGCCAGCTACCGTATTCTCAAGATGAACATGGTGCGGTACCTGGGGGAGAGCGGGCGGAAAAGCGAGTACCTGGGGATGGACTTTGGCGAGCCGGTCCTGGATCTGGCCAAGCTGGCGCGGGTCTGGGGGATCCACGGCGTGCGGGTCGAGCGCCCGGACGAGTTGCGGCCCGCGCTGCGGGATGCCCTCGCGCTGGGCAGACCAGCGGTAGTAGACGTCGTGGTGGATGGCTCCTACGGCGATTTCTTCTAGCCCCTGGCCGCAGGCGTCATGCTTGCACGTGAGGAGCGCAGCAAGGCTTTCGGAGCCCTCGCTGACGGCGTTGACAGGGCTGGGAGAGGCCGCGTGTGCTCCTCTCCTGCCCTCCGGTGTGACGCTCCCTCCCTGGTGCTCTTGCCATCGTCACGGCGCCCAGGGCCGAGGTGCGCTGGGCGTGAGCAGGCGAGGGAACGCACTCATTCTCCGGGCCAGTACTTCTGACGGTGCCGGTGCAGGGCTTTCGGCCAGCCCATGCGAGACCAGTGACCCTTACGCCACCGCCCTCCCACGCGGTAGAGTTGCAGTGTGATAGCCTCGTCATCGTCCAGAGGCCCCGAGCAAGGCTAGTGCTCTGTCCATCCTCCTGTGATGGGTGCCATCCCGCCGCCCTGAAGGGCGGGCCCGCCGTTCACGGCGGCGGTCTCACCCATCAGTTCACGGCTGACAGAACACTAGCCCGTCGCAAGGCGGGGACGCAACGCTACGGGTCTCCCGCCCCACGGGGGCCAGGGCTGCCGAGGAGCAGGTCGCGCTATCCCCACGGTGTGCCACCCGGTCCCAGCAGCGGTCAAGAGCGTCGGCCTGCCCAGGGTGGGCTCAGCGCGTGCCCACAACCGTCGTCCGTCCCCGATCCGCTTCCAAGCTCTCGTTCACGGCGATCCCAGTGGCGTGCAGTGACCAGCTCGACGGTGGTCCGCCTGAGGCAGGCTCCTCGGTAGCTCCTGGAGGGAGAAGGGATCATGAGCGCAGTACCTGCCGTCTTCCCGCATCAGGCCACGCTTGCTACGGACATGCAGGCTCGGCTGCGCGCCCACCTGGAAGAGGTGCGGGGTCGCTACCGCCTCACGCTGGCGCGTGTGGTGCTGGTCGCCCTGGCGATCTGTAGCGTCAACAGCGGTCTCAGCGCGCTGGTCAATGATGGGGTAGTCGCGACCGACTACTGGTACCTCTATCTCTCGCCGGTCCTGGTATCTGCCCTGTCCTTTGGCCTGCGGGGCGCACTGGTGGCCACGGCGGCTACCGTGGTCGCCATCAGCGCTCTGGATGTGCGGATTCAGACCTTTGCCCTGGCGGAGCAGGCTCGCGTGCGGGAATTGACGCTCGCACTGCTCACCGCATCGCCCTCGTCGGTCGCAGCGGTGGCCCTTGACCGACTGCCGGACGCCCCGGACACCGTGGCGGCCGCCATGATCACCTTCATCCGCGGGGCCTCCGAGTTCGGGATGCACGCCGCCCAGGTGCTGGGCGGTGTTCTGGTCCTGTGCATCACGGGTGGCATCGTGGGGTGGCAGATCGATGTGGCCCGCCAGCGGGAGCGTGACCTGCTGGCGCTGGCCCGTCAGGATGCCCTGACCGGAGCCCTGAGCCGCTCGGCCTGGCTGGAGACGCTCGACGACGAAATCCTGCGGGCGCGTCGCTATGGTCGGGGCTTTACCCTCCTGCTCCTTGATGTCGATGCCTTGCAGGTCATCAACGACCAGCTGGGCCGCAGCGTCGGGAACCAGGCCCTCCAGTTCCTGGCCGAGGCGGTGCGCGGGCAGACCCGTGCCACGGACCGGCTCGGGCGGCTTGGCGGCGACGAACTAGGGCTCCTGGTGATTGAGACCAACCGGGAGCAAGGGGTGGCGGTCGGGCGTCGGCTGTTGGGGGCACTGATGGCCCAGCGGCTGGACCTGGCGGATGGGCGCATGGTGGAGTTGGGGCTGAGCATAGGGATAGCGGTCTACCCCGATGATGGGGAGGACCGAGAACCCCTCCTGGCCGCCGCGGAAGCGGCGCTGGCGCGAGCCAAGGCTGCCGGCGGCCGTGCCCTGGCGACCCCCAGGGCCGAGGACAGGGTGGAGAAGGCGGAAACCGCAGCCCCGGAGGTCGTTGGCCCCCAGATCTTTCCCCGGCTGCGGCGCATGAAAGCCCAGCACCAACCGGGGAACGTCATCCCTCCGAAGAACTTCGATCCACGCTGGTGAGGCTGCCTGCGCCCCCTCCAGTTCCCTCAGAACATTGGTGTCATTGCTCCCTTCCGTGGAACCTCCGGCTTGTCCTACCCTTCTGACGGAAGGGAGGGCTACGATGACCTGTTTCCCCTGTGGCGAGCCTATCTCCGGCCCGGCCGTGCCCCGACCCCAAGCGCACGCCGACAGGCCGGTGTACCTGCACCCGGAATGCTGGGAGCGCTGCTGCCGCTGCGGAGCGCCGCTGCACGTGTTCGAGCCAGTGGGGGTGTTCCGCGGGACACCGATGCCGCTGGTGTTCCGGGACTCTGGCAGGCGAGCCGTGGTCCAGGTGGATGGGGTATGGGCCAATGCCTGCCAGGACTGCGCGGCCGTGGACCGGGATCGGGAGGCAGCCGGGGAGGTGTGAACGGGAACCTTTCCGCAGGTCGGAGCGTCTCCTGCTTCAGACTCGCGCGGAGCGCCCCGGATCGGGCGCCCGCCATCACGTTGAGAGGAGGCGCCCCCATGTTTGGAGACCCCCACCTGCTATGGACGTTGGCGCAAGCTCGCCAGCGGGAGATCGCACACACGGCGGCGCAGCAGCAACGCGTGCGCCTGGCCGCCGCCGACCGGTCTGCTGCCGCAGACTCCCGGACCGCCCCGGCATCGGAACCGCACGCTCGTCTTGCCCCAGAAGCCGCGCCCCTGAACCTGGTCATGAAGGGCTATTTCTAGCCGGCCCATGGTGGGGCGGTCCGGTACGCCGGGATCCTTGACTTGGTGGGGAAGGAGGGGGGCCAGAGGGATGGATGGATGATGGAAGGGGTAGGCAACAACCAGGCCCGGCGCGGCGCGTGCCCTGACGCGCACGCGCGGGCGATTACCTGGACCGCCCACCCTTGCAAGTCTCGCACACACTGGACTGGATCGTAAAGCACCGCGGATCGGCACAGGGGAAGGCCTGCTTGCACAGGAAACACCGGTGGTTGTGCTGCGGGTACGTCTGTACCAGCTGCGGCAGTCTCGTCTGCGTCATGGGTGCAGCCTCCGTATATGGTGCTTCTCCGCATAGCAGGGTGCTGCCGTCAGCGTGCCAGAGGTGACGGGGCTACGCACTGCTCCCATCGGCCTGGCGGCTCTGGCGCTCCTGGGACACCCGCAACCGGAGCCGTTGATAGCGTTCGTACAGCGAATCCCGCGCGCCCGCGGCTGCCGGGACCTTCGGCGCTTCGGCGGGGTGGTCTGCTGGCGGCGTGGGCTTATCGAAGTCTGGCGGCAGATTGTCTCCCCACTGGTAGGGTGACCTGCGAGCCATCGCGCCCCTCTTTTCTCTTCGCATTGCTGCGCCTGGTGGGAAGCCTGCCAGGCCGTGTCAGCTTGGATAGGTTCGTTTTCGGCGTCGATGCCGGTGTTCCGCGGCACCAGACGGCACCGGTGCAGGCAAGGTCCGTTGCCGGCGCTGCTGCCCAGGGCACACACACGCCCCCACCTTGACCGCACCGTAGCGTAGTCCGGCGGTGGGCATCCTGAGGTCCGGCTGCGCATCACCGGCGGCGTATCCTCACGGTGTCCCTCATCAGCCAGAAGAACGGCTGTATGAGAGACCTATCCCCCCAGGTAGCTCCATCATACGATGGCAGCACGGCATAATATAGAGCATCTCCTGAAAATGCCATGAATATTTGATGATGATAAATACGATGACTATTATCGTCTTCGATAATGAAAAGATAAGGTCGGATCCACCTTCTGGCGGGCAGATCGCGCCACTATCACCAGGGAAAGCTCAGTGCAATTGCGTCGCGGGCAGGGCACGGCGCTGCGCTCGGGAGGGCGAGGTGCAGGTGGGTGTGGTGTGGGGGCCCGGTCATGGTCCTGGGGGGCGCTGGAGTATGGCGTGAGGTGGTCCCTTAGGTCGGCTCCGGCACGCTCCGCGACGCCAGCCGACGCCGGGCCTCGGCTTTGATGTTCCCGCCCAGGATGGGCGCGGCGTCCAGGAGCTGGTGAAAATTGCGCTCATCGAGGGCCAGCACTTCCAGGCGTTCACCAGCCCGGATGGTGGCGGTGCGGGGGGCGTTGTACAGCGGGGACATCTCGCCGAAGTGGTTCCCGCGGCCCAGGGTCGCCACATGGAGTTCCCGCCCCTGGTCGTCGGTGACCAGCACCGCCGCCTCGCCCCGGTAAATGATGAAGAACTTGGTATCGCGGTCGCCCTGCCGGACCACGACCACCCCATCCCGGTAGGCCTCCCGGCTCGCCAGGCGGGTGAGGAGGATGATCTCCGCAGCAGGCACATTGTAAAACAGGGGATACCCCTTGAGGGCGGCCACGGACTGGGCCAAGGCAACCCCCTCTTCGGCAAGCTCCAGGTCGGCCAGGGCCTGGTCTGGGCTCGTGAGGATCCACGCCCGATAGGTGCTGTCCTCAACGATGCGCTTGATGGTGTCTTCCAGGCGGTCGTCCTCCCGGTTGGCGCCGTTGGCCCCCAGCGGCACCAGCCGATAGCCCAAGACCTCCATGACCTCCATCGGGCGGGGCAGTCCCCGGACCTCCACGCGACCGATGGCGCGCGCCTCGACCAGATGGCGTATGCGGGAGTAGGTGCGGGCTGAGGTGACGATCTGCCCCGGAGCGGCCATGCTCGACAGCCGGGAGGCCAGGTTGACGTTGCTGCCAATGACGGTGTACTCCACGCGGGTTGCCGAGCCGATGCTGCCCACGGTGACGAAGCCGGAGTTGATGCCGATGCCCAGCGTCACGGCTTCGCGCCCTTCGGCCACCCAGCGGGACCGTAGCTCAAAAAACCGATCGCGCATCTTGAGCGCCGCCCGAATGGCGCGTTCTTCATGGTTCTCGTAGGGTATCGGATCGCCAAAGAAGGCCATAATGCCATCGCCCAAGTACTTATCCAACGTGCCATCAAACTCAAAGATGACCTCGGTCATGGTGGACAAGTACTCGTTGAGGATACGGATAAGCTCTTCGGGCTCCAGGCGCTCCGTCATGGCCGTGAAGCCCCGCAGGTCGGCAAAGAGCACCGTGAGGTCTTTCCGCTTGGTACTGCCCGGCCCGACCCCCTGCTGGCTGGTCAGGAGGGCATCCACCAGGTTGGGGGAGAAAAAGCGGCGGAGTTGCTGCGCCATGCGCTGCGTGCTCTGGTTTTCGACCTCCTGGGCCCGGCTGCGGTCGGAGAGCATGCCCACCAGGATGGCGCTGACCACGAGGAGGGCGGTGCCGCTGAAGATGCGGAGGAGGTTGGTGAAGGGATCGGTCGCGCGCACGTCCGCGGTGCGCACGATGAGGTCGCGCAGTTCGCGGGGAGAGGCCGCGGTCTCCACCAGGTGTTCCAGGGTCTGGAGGGTTGGCAAGAGCGCGTTCTGGGCGGACTGGTACAGGATAAGGATACTGGCGACGCTCAGCGCAGAGGCGAACAGTGCCCCCCGCAGGCCGAAGCGGAGGGCGGCCAGCACTAGGGGGGAGAAATAGAGGTACCAGTACTGGATAGCCGACTCCGGGGTCGTAGTCCAGAGGCCGGCGCTCACGGAGAGAAAGGCCAGCGTGATGAGCGCCAGCCAGATATAGGACACCCGGTTATGCTCAGATACCAGGATCCTTTTCACCGTGCCCTCACGCCCGTGAGTATGCGCACCGAGCCCACGCCAAGTTGGCGGAAGCAGGCCGCGCTCTCCCCCCGGAGAGTACGCGTGCCCCCAAGTATGGTGCGGAGACGGCCTCTTGTCAACGGCGCTGATGCCGCATCAGGGGTTTTGGGTTTGCGCATGGTGGGTCTTCAGGTCCGCTGGCCCTGGGCGGCCGTCCTTCCAGTACGGCTCCCGCGAGACGCGCTCCGATCACCGGGTGTCCACCTGGCGCGTGATATAGCCCCCCTTCGTCACCATAGTGGCGGATGAGGATAGCTCACGTCGTCGTACCATATGAAGTCGTGCTATTCCTTCTCCCAATCGGGCGTTGGCAACCGAGCGGCTGCGGAGGATGGTAGCATTGTGCTATCCTGCTGTCAACCATCTTAAGATGAATTTAGATGCGCTAACACTCCGATGTATCTCAGGAAAAGTGATACTATACAGCAAACACCACATAGTATCACATCATGAAGGAAATACCGCGCGGGTCGGAAATGCGAGGGTATTGGGCAACCTCACCCCTGGCCCCTTTTGCACACACGCCCTCGCCTGGACCCTTCGCGCCGCTCGGGGTAACAGCGCATCATTTTCTCCGTGACCGAGCACCAGCAGAGGTCGGCGTCGTCTTGAGCTTGCGGGCGAGACCTGGCACAATACGGGCACCCGCCCTGCTGGGCGACGGCTCACCCGGAGGAGGGGCCGCGATGCCGAGTCCTATTGATCCCACTGCCATCTACCATCTGGTCGGTGTGGCCGAGCCGCACCTCTCCCCCGACGGCCACCTGCTCGCCTTCGTCCGCTCGCAGGTAGACCGGGAGGCCATGACCACCCGCTCCCAGATCATGCTCATGTCCCTGCCCGGGGGCGCGGCGCGTTCCTTTACCCAGGGGACACGCGATGCGCAGCCGCGGTTCTCCCCCGATGGCCGCCATCTCGCCTTCCTCAGGCCGGACGCCCAAAAGCGGCGGCAGATCTGGGTGATGCCGGTGGACGGCGGCGAGGCCCGACAACTCACTACTGCCGAGGGCGATATCTCCGAGTTTACCTGGTCGCCCGACGGGCAACGCCTGGCGTTCGTGGCGGATGTGGACCCGGACCGCCTGCCGGAGGGACACGATCGGACCAAGGAGCCACAGGTGAAGGTGGTGCGGCGTATCCGCTACCGGGCGGATACCGTGGGCTGGCGGGGCGACGCCCACCGTCACCTCTTCACCGTCGGGCTTGACGGCGGGCCGGCCCGCCAGATCACTGCTGGCGATGGGGATGACGTGGCGCCGGCCTGGTCCCCCGATGGGACGCGGATCGCGTTTCTCTCCGGACGCCGTCCGGACCGGGACCTCCGGGCGGGTACGGAGGCGTATGTCGTCCCGACGGAGGGCGGCGAGCCGGAGTGCTGGTCGGGATCGCTGGCGCTGGTCGATGCGGTAGCCTGGTCGCCGCACGGGGACCGGCTGGTGGTGGCCGGCTCCGATGACCCCGATGCCGTCATCGGCGGGCAGGCCTGGCTCTTCGCGCTCGCGCCGGGGACCGCTCCCCGGCGCATGACCGATGACGCCGTGCGGCCCGCCACCGGCTTTCGTCCCACCGTTCCGGAGCCGGAACTCCGCTGGACCGCGGACGGCCACGTGCTCTTCCTGGCCGATGCCCGCGGTCAATCGTACCTGTCGCAGGTGCCGGTGGCGGGGGGACCGGTCCGGACCGTTGCGGGTGGGGGGTTCCTGGCCGCGGGCCTGTCCCTCGACGCGCAGGCGGCGCACGCCGTCATCGCTGCGGCACCCCCGGACTCTCCCGGCGCGCTCTACTATGTGGAGGTCTCCGGCGGGGCCGTGCGGCGCCTGACGGCCTACAACCAGGAGTATTTCGCCCAGCACCCACCCGCCCGGCTGGAAAAGTTCACCTTCCAGCGCAGCGGCTGGGACATCGAGGCCCGGCTCTGGCTCCCGCCGGACTTCGACCCCCAGCAACGCTTCCCTCTGGTGCTGGATATCCACGGCGGCCCACATGGCGCCTTCTACGATGCCTTCAACCTGACGCACCAGATTCTGGCGACCGCAGGGTACCTGGTCCTGGCGGTCAACCCGCGGGGCTCCGCCACGTACGGGGAGGCCTTCACCAGAGCAGTGCTGGGCGACTGGGGCGGGGAGGACTACCTGGACCTGATGGCTGCCGTGGACCTGGTGGCCTCACGCCCCGAGGTGGACCGGGCGCGCTTGGGGGTCCACGGCTATAGCTATGGCGGGTTCATGACCCTGTGGACCGTGGGGCACACCGACCGCTTCCGGGCTGCAGTGTCCGGGGCTCCCTGCACGGACCTGGCGAGCATGTACGGGACGTCGGATATCGGGGTGAGCTTCGGGGAAATCCAGTGGGGTGGGCCGCGGGCGGTGGCCTTCGCCGGGTACGTCGCGCGCTCGCCCCTGAGCTACGCCGCCCAGGTCCAGACGCCGGTGCTGTTGCTGCACGGCGAGGCGGATGTGCGCTGCCCGATAGAGCAGTCCGAGCAGTACTTTGTCGCGCTCAAGCGCTTGGGGAAGGACGTCGAGTTCGTCCGGTTCCCAGAGTGCTCCCACCTGTTCTTGCGGGCGGGGCATCCCAGGATGCGGGAAGAGTACTATCGCCGGGTGTTAGCGTGGTTCGACCGCTATCTCAAGGCCGAGAGCGTGCCCGCGGCCGAGGCTGCGGCCATGCCGGGCAGCCCTTAGCGGATGGGCGTCACGCGTGGGGTACGGCCCCTTCGCTCCGCTCAAGGCGACCACCCAGCAACGCACCATATGACGGAGCACGAAGGCGGCAAGAACGCCGCTCACTGCGCTCGCCGGTGCTGCGGCGCGTGCTCGGCGCCGGACAGCAAGGCCGCGAGCCGACATCTTCGCACACAACAGGGAGGGTAGAGTGATCATCGACGCGCATGTCCATATCTGGGGGGAGGGGTGGCGGACGCCGTGGAACGAAGTCGCCAGCCTGCACACCCTCGCCCGTACACGCGGCATCTCCCCGGAAGAAGCCCGCCAGTTCGTACACGAGACCTGGGACCCGGACGCCAAGGCGCTCCTCGCCGTGATGGACCGCGCGGGTGTGGAGAAGGCGGTGATCTTCCGCGTGGACTATGAGTTCGTGGTGCCCGGCCAGGGCAGCGCGGTCCCGCTTGAGGAGCAAGCGCAGCGCACGGCGGCAACTGTACAGCGCCACCCGGACCGCCTCATCTGGGGCGCGGGGGTGGACCCCCGCCGGCCCAATGCCGTGCAGTACCTCGAACGGGCCATCACGGAATGGGGGGCGCGTGCGGTCAAGCTCTATCCTCCCGCAGGGTTTTACCCCAATGACCGGATGTGCTATCCCATTTACGAGAAATTGGTCGAGCGCAACATCCCGGTAATGTTCCATATCGGCCCGGTGGGGGCCATGCCCATGCGCAGCAAGTTCGCGCACCCGCTCCATCTCGACGATGTTGCCATCGACTTTCCGGAGTTGCGGATCCACGCCGGGCATGGCGGCGTGGGGGCAGCCCGCGCCAGCGGCGGCTGGTGGCACGAGATGCTGGCGGTCGCCGAGCTGCGCCGCAATATCGTTATCGATATCGCCTCGTGGCAGCTTGCCCTGGAAAAGCGTCCCGTTGACTTCTTCCGCCGCCTCCGGGACTCCATCGATGTGCTGGGGCCGGACCGCATCCTTTTCGGGACCGATTGGACCGGCCCGTCGGCAGCGCCCATGGGGCCGTACCTTACCCGCCTCCAGCAGCCGCCGGCCGAAGTGCAGGACGCCGGGATCGCGCCGACGGAGGCGGAGATGGCGCTGCTGCTGGGGCGCAACGCTGCCGCCTTCTACGATTTCTCGCGGTAGTGCGCCCTCCCGCGCCCGCCCTGGGCGGCGCTGGAAAAAAGCCGCGCGGTTCCCCTTCGTGCAAAGGAGGGTATCCGCGGTGCAGGCGGCCGAGGAAGGGCAGGAACACCCGGGGCGCCATGGTCTGGGCCGTCCGGGGAAGGCCGCTATCGGCGGTGTACCACTGCCCGGTGCGGGGGCGGCCGCCGTCGCGCTGCGCGTCCACGTCGGCAAAGGGACGGTCGAGGCTGGCCCACGTACTCAGGTCCAGGACCGTGAAGTGGAGATGGCCGGTCCCGCACCAGTAGCCGCTATGGTCGCTGCGGGCCAGCGGCTGCCCCTGGGCCACCTTCTGGCCGACCACCACCAGCGCGCTCCCCTTGAGCAGGTGGGAGTACATGGCCCCGGTGCCGTCGCCGTGGTCGAGGAGGACCAAGTTGGCAAGCTGGTAGTAGCGCAGGTCGCAGTCGGGGCTTGGATCGGAACTCTGGCGCACGGCCCGGACGGTACCCGCCCGCGCGGCGACCACGGTGAAGGGGGAGCCGTCGAACGGACCGAGGGAGAAATCGTAGGCGTACTGCTGGGATGGCCCGGTATGGCTGCCCTGCTGCTGGGCCTGGAGGGTGAACAGCCGACGGCCGCCCTCCCAGGGCAAGCGGTAGCCAGCGCCCGCCGCATCCACGGCGGTCGTCTGCGGTGGGACCGGCCACAGCAGGCCGGCCAAGGATACCATGCAGGCCAGGGCAATCGCGAGTGTTCGGGCTGGCAATCGCAGGGCCCGCCCTCTCCAGGGAAGATAGTCCGCCTTCCGCCTGGCCGCCCACCCGGAGCATAGCAGCCCGGCGCCACGGTCGTCAAGGGCGCTGCATCGGAGACAGGGCCTTGTAATGAATGCGCAGAGGGGGGTAAACCCGCTCGTGGTGAGCGCCATCGAACCATGAGCGGGCGGGTCCGTTCACCCTTCGACTGGCTCAGGGCGAACGGACCGGAAGACCCTTTCCCCGACAAGGAAAATGCCCTGGCATCGGAGACGCAGGTGGTGTAGGAGAGAGCTTCCTGTCCCCCTGCCCCTGTACCGTGGTGCAGCCGGCGGCGCCCCGCGCCGGAGCGAGCGTTCTCTGCTCGTGGTGGGACCTCAACTGAGACGTAAGCGTTGAACCGCTCCGGGAAAAGTGGAGGCTATAATCCTTGAGAGAGGGGGCGGCCATGACACGACCGGGACGGTATCCGACGGAGGTACGAGAGCGAGCGGTGCGGTTGGTGTTGGAG
>JACQUQ010000079.1 GCA_016210175.1 Chloroflexota bacterium
GCCCCGGGAAAGGTGGAGGCTACCCTTGAGAGGAGGAAGCCATGCCACGACCGGGACGGTACCCTGCGGAGGTGCGGGAGCGGGCGGTGCGCTTGGTGCTGGCGCACCTGCATGACTCTCCCTCATTCTGGGCGGCGATCACCTCTCTGCCGGGTGCTCCCGGTCGCCCCCTCCACCTACGCTGCCCGGTTGCCGCCGCCCGCCCTCCGCACGGCGGCAACGGGATGCCGCACTTCGGGTGGAGATGCGTCGGGTCCACGCCGCCCACTGCGGGGTGGCTGGCGTCCGCCAGCGGTGGCGCCTGTTGCCGCGGGAAGGCATCCTGGTCGTGTGCGGTAAGGGGGGTGCGGTTGCTGCGTGCAGTATTCGGGGACGGCGGGACGCGTTGAGCACTGCCAGATCGGGGGCGTTCCGGCCTATGCCAGCCCCAGGGGGCGGACGTTCCTCGACCGGGTGTTGTCCCTGCCCAGGGAATGGGCCGCCGACGAGCAGCGGCGGCGGGAAGCGGGGGTGCCGGAGGCGGTCGCCTTCCAGACCGAGCCAGGGTTGGCTCGCCGGATGCTGGCGCGGGCGCTGGCCGCGGGGGTACCCTTCCGGTGGGTAACCGGCGATGAGGCGGACGGGGGTAACCGGCGGCTGTGGGTGTGGCTGGAGGAGCGCAGACTGGCCCACGTGCTGGCGGTCAAATGTACGGAGCCGCTCAGTCTGGTATAAGTGAAAAAGAGGCATGTACTATCATGATGCATAACATACTCTAGAACCACGCCGTCAGAACCTATTGTCAGGTCAGGGCGGTGTGCGCGGTATCGTGCGTATGGCCTGATGGAGAGGCCAGCTCCCCGGCGCGAATGGGCACGCTCAGCCAGTTCTCGACGGGTGGAATCGGGCAACTCCAGCCGTCGTCATAGGCGCACATCGGGTTGTAGGCATAATTGAAGTCGATTTGGACCTGGCCATCAGGCTCAATGGAGATGTCCAGGTAGCGGCCGCCTCCATAGGTCTCCTTTCCTGACGTGGCATCACGAAAGGGAAGGAAAAGGTCCGAGGAATGGTCCCGGCGGTACAGGTAGAGCACGCACTCCTGCCCGTCAACCTGGAACGTCACCTTCCCGGCGCGGGTGTAGGTCTGGTGGTCGCCGGAACTCGTGTCCATCTCAATGGTGGCGTGTGCCACATTCTGGTCGAGCGGCCCGCGCACTCGCAGTGCGGGGTTCTCCGGGTAGTAGCGCAGGCCGTCAAAAACGGCTCGCTGCTCCTCGGTCAGCGGCGAATGGTGACTATGGCGGAAATACTCGTCCTTCCTGGCCCGGAACTCCTCAAGCTCCGTCATCTGCGACTCCTTTCCTCTGCCGACACGCCGCGCGCCGCCCGCGGTAGGGCATCTCCACGACGGACGCCCACAGGGAGAGTGCAGCAGCAGACCGTGTCACCGGTATTACCGCCCGAGGCTCTCCAGTTTGCCGGCCAGGACGCGGTCGGACGGCTCGGCCAGGACCGTGCCGTCAGGGAATACGATGGTGGGGACGATCCGCATGCCGCGGTTGAGTTGCACCACCAGGGCGACGGCCTGCGGATCTTCCTCAATATTGACCCAGCTATAGGGCGTCTGCCGGCGGTCAAGGAGGCGCTTGGAGCGGGTGCAGTCCGGGCACCAGGTCGTGCCGTACACCACGATCTGGCCCTTGGTCGTCATAGTCATCGAGCGTCTTCCCTTCTCTTGCCATCACGCTGCCGCGCGACGCGACTTGCTACGGCTGAGCGATCTCCGTCTTTGGCTTGAAGGCAGCCCAGGCAAACCAGAACGGCGTGCCGTGCAGGACCGGTGCGAGACGCTTCCCTGCCAGCGGCCCGGCCGTGGCGTGCCCAAGGATGTTCCAGGTGCTTGCGGTCTCGCGGTCGACGATCATCCCGCTGCGCACGGTGAACGTGAGCCGCCGCCCCTCAAGCTCAGCCTGGAACACGCCGACTGCGCCGATGTCCCGCGAGTCGGCGATGACCCGTCCATCGAGCGGGGAGGAGGCGCCGGGTGCGTGGAACACCACCACGCGTGTGTCGCCTATCGTATCCTGCACCACGCGCCGTTCCTGCACCACGCCGAGGGGATAGGCCCGGTCAATCCCGCCGAGACTGACCGTGACGACGCGCTCCATCGGGCGCAGGCGGCCGTCCGGCTTGCCGGAAAACAGGAACGGCGATGACGTGATATCGTCGTAGCCGACGTACGGGTTGCGGCCATAGTCCCGGAAATGGCCGGTGTCGCGGGAGAGCACCTTTCCGTTGGGGTAGGCCGTGCGGAAGTCCTGGAAGGAGATCAGGGCCGCGGGGAGGAAGGTCAGGCGCTCGCCGGTCAACTCGCCGACAATGGCCTGGCCCACCGCCTGCTGCCACCAGCTCTCGGTCTGGCGGTCGTACATCACCAGATCGCTGTGGCGCAGGTTGCCGGTGGTGCCGAAGTCCAGCACGCGGTCACCCAGCCGCCGGTCGAACGCGATGGCAGTATTGCAGAGCGGGCAAAAGGTCACCGCGACCGGCACACCGCCCACCGCGTCATTGACAATCTCGTGCCACACGAGGACCTGGATGGGATAGGCCCGCGCCTCCCCCTGGATTTCCAGCGTCACCACCGGCTCCTGGGGCTGGAGCCACGAGGCCGCCTCTGAGGGAGCGACGAACTTCGGCCGGTCTATCGGCGGAATGCCGTCTTTGGGAGGCCCGCCCGATTGGAGTTCGCCGAGCGGGACACTATGGCGGGAGAAGTCGGTGCGCCAACCGGCACGGGAGAAGTTGCCGGACTCCAGCAGCGTGGCGAGCACATCGCCGACGCCCGATGCAGCGGCCGTTGCCTCAGGTGGGGCCGCTGGCCGCTGGACAGGAGACGCCGCAGTATACCCCACAGCCAGCAGCGCGGCAGCCACGAGCGCTCCCAGCCACCACCTGCGTAGTCTTTCCGTGCCTTGTCTGGGGTCGCGCGCTGCCACGACGTTGCTCCTCTCGCGCCTGGGCGCTCTGGCCCGCTACGACTGGGCCACGCGCCGGAGCCCGGTGCTATTCAGGATGGCGATCTGGCGTCGCCGGAGGTCGATCAGGCCCTCCGCCTTGAACTGGTTCAGGTAGAGCGTGGCCGTCTCCCGGTAGGTCCCTGCCATCTCCGCGAGCTCCTGATGGGTAAGACGCACCGTGGAGTCTGCGCGATGCTCCGCCAGACGGAGCAGGAGCGCGGCCAGGCGGGCGGAGACGCTCCGAAAGGCCAGGTCTTCCAGCAGCGATTCGGCTGCAATGAGGCGCTGGCCCACGACACTCAGAATGCGGAGCGCCACCTGGGGCTTGCGGGCAACGAGATCTTCGACGTCGCGACGGCTCATGGCGCAGATGGTGGCATCCTCCACCGTCTCGGCGAAGGCGTCGTACATACCCTGGCCGAGCAGCGACATCTCCCCGAAGAAAGTGTTGGGCTCCAGCGTCCCGATCACCAGCTTCTGCCCGTCCGCGGAGAGGCGGTAGATCTGGACCCTGCCCTTCTTCAGGAGGAACAGGACTTCGCCGGTCTCGCCCGGCATGTAGACCACCTGGCCCTTCTGGGCGGTGAGCATGGTGGTCACGCGCTCCAGCCAGTCCATGTCAGACGTCCCCAGGTCCTGAAAGATGTCCATTGCCCGGAGGTAGCCGATCTTGTGCTGACCAGGGCGCTCCATCACCGCCGCTGGCGGCGCCGGACGCGGTGCGGGGGCTTCCGCCCCGGCGGGAGCGGACTCCGCGGCAGGTGAACGTCCCAGTGACTCGCGCAGCCCCCTGGTGATGGTGGCAATCCCCTTTGAGATCATGGTCATGGTGGGGCGCTCCCCTCTGTCGCCGTTCGGTCGGCGCGAGACCAGGCCGCACTGGGCCACCGCTCCACGGCCATACGTGCCGTGCTGCGCTGCGCGGTCAGGCCGCAGACCGAGGCAGAACTGTGCCCAGCATAGCAGACCACAGGGCCGAAACTTGGTAAGCTTGCTTACATTTTACTCCTCTCCGGCGGGCGCCGCGGGGAAATCCGAGACCCGATCTGGGCGAGTCGGGTCTTCGCGGGAGCCACGACGCACGAACGTGAGAGCAGTCTCAGGCGGACTCGCACCGCCCAACTCCGGATGCTCGCGCCGCAGCATGGCATACGCTCCCCCCACGCGCCCTCCGCACCGTGCACCTCCTTGCGACCACCGTCAGATCCGCGACCTGTCGACGCGAAAGGCCCGGATGGGTACTTGACTCTCAAGTTGACTCTAGGGTTTACGCTGCATGGGGTGAGCGGGAAGAGGAGCGTCTCAGCGTCATCAAAAAGGCGAAGCGGCTGGGCCTGTCCCGTGCGGAGAGCGGAGTGGAGGATGCCATGACGACATTTGACCTTATCATTCTCGGTGGCGGCGCGGCGGCTTTCGCCGCGGCGACCAAGGCTGCCGACCTGGGCAAGAGCGCGCTGATGATCAACGGTGGTCTCCCCATCGGGGGGACATGCGTCAATGTTGGGTGTATGCCGAGCAAGCACCTGCTGACCGTCGGCGATGACCTCTATGCTCCCCAGCACCCGCGGTTCGCGGCCCTTGGGGAGGGGTGCACGCCGGCCTTCGATTTCTCGGTGGCGATCCGAGAGAAGAACGAGCTGGTCGCCAAAGCCCGCCAGGGCAACTATCTCAACGTCCTGGCGGGGCTGGAGACGGTCACACTGCGAGAGGGCAGGGGCCGCTTCGTAGGCCCAAGCGAGGTGGAGGTCAACGGGCAGACCTACCACGGGGAGAAGATCCTGATCGCGACCGGGTCATCCACCAAGCCGCTCCCGATCCCTGGCCTCGACCAGGTGGGTTGGCTGAATAACATCACAGCGATGCAGCTCCAGCAGCTCCCGGCGTCGCTGATCGTCATCGGGGGTGGGCCGCTGGGCCTTGAGTTTGCCCAGATGTTTGCCCATTTCGGGAGCAAGGTGACGGTCCTGGAGGCCATGGATCAGATCCTGCCCCGGCACGAGCCCGAGGTTGCCGCCGAACTCCAGCGCGCCCTGGAAGAGGAAGGCATCGAGTTTCGTATCGGGGTCACCATAGACGGGGTCGAGTCGCGGGACGGTAAGAAGGTGGTCACCATCCACGGCGGGAGCGACCGGCGCCGGCGCTCGCTCGCTCCCGCCGTGGAGGAACTGGTGGCCGATGCGTTGCTGCTGGCAGCAGGCATCCAGGCCAACACCGCCGATGTGCATCTGGACCAGGCCGGTGTCAAGGTCAACCAGAACGGCTTCATCCAGGTCAACCAGTACTACCAGACGGATAATCCGAACATCTTCGCGGCAGGGGACTGCATTGGCAAGATGCCGCTGGAGACGGTAGCGGCAAAAGAAGGCGCGCTGGCCGCGGAAAACGCCTTCACCCTCCCGATTCGCACCATCACCTATGACCATATCCCCAGCGCCGTGTTCACGAATCCCCAGGTGGCCTCGGTCGGGTTGACAGAAGCGGAGGAGATGCGGCGCTTTAACGCCTGCGCCTGCCGCACGGTGTACATGGACGCCGTGCCGAAGGCCGTGGCTATCAACGAGGCCCGGGGCCTGTTCAAGATGGTCATCCATCCCCGCAGCACCAAGATTCTCGGGGTGCATATCGTGGCCCCCAATGCCGCGGACCTGATCCACGAGGCGGCGCTGGCGGTGAAGTTCGGGCTGACGGTAGACGACCTGGTCGATACCATCCACGTGTTCCCCACGCTGAGCGAGGGCATCAAGCGGGCGGCCCAAGCATTCACCCGCGACGTAACGCGCATGAGTTGCTGCGTTGAGTAACACGGCTCCACCGCCTGAGCAGTGGCAGACGGAGGGGAATCCTGCCCAGTCTGGTTGCGGACATGGTCGCCGTGCCTGAGGATGGCTGCACCCAGCCGTGGGCACGGCTGGCATCGCAGCGCGCCGAACAACACCGGGGTGGTTAGTGTTGGGTCATCTGTGATTTGAGGGATACCGCTCGGTAGGGGCGGGTTTCAAACCCGCCCCTACAACCCTGCAATTCGCCCGTGACAGAACACTAGACGCCCACCGCGCCGGGCTGTGCGCTCGGCTGCGGCTGGCCCTTGCCCAGGCCGGGAGGCCGAGCGAAGTACATGAGGGTCACGCCGAGCAGCAGCGTCACCGTGAACACCTGGAACGCGGCATCGTAGCTTCCCAACTGGTCGTACATGAAGGCGGCGAAGAGCGGGCCGCCGATGCTCGACACCAGGCTGAAGGGCGCCAGGATGCCCCGGATGGACCCCAGGAACGACCGCCCGTAGTAGTCGGCCCAGATCTGCGCTTGCAAGTTCCCGATGGCGCCCCCCACGAAGCCATGGACCAGCGCGAAGAAGAAGACGCGTTCCGGGCCCGTGCCCAGTAACAAGATCAGGAACCCCGCCGTCCGCCCCAGGAACGTCCCCATCATACAGTAGCGTACCGGCACCCGCTCCGCCAGAAACCCCCAGAAGAGCTTGGAGCCCATGGACGACAGGTGGTTGAGCGAGAACACCAGGCTGGCGGCCTGGAGGGAGAGGCCCGCATCCTGGAAATACGCGACCTGGTGGTACACCATCGAACTGACCGCCAGGCTGGCCAGGTTGAAGGAGAGCACCAGCATCCACAGGGTACGGGTGCGCAGCGCATCCCGCACGCTCCAGCGGGGTTCCTCGCGCGGGCGGGGGCGCTGGGCCGTCGCCGTGGAGTAGGACTGGCCATAGGGTTCCGGGGGGTCGCCGTCTGGCCGCAGCCCCATGTCTTCCGGGGTCCGGCGCATGAAGAGGATGGCCGGGGGCAGGATGGTAGCGGCGACAAGCAGGCCCAACACCCCCCAGGTCGCCTGCCATCCCACCGCCCCGATGAGGAACGCGGCCAGGGGCGCGAACATAATGGCGCCCAAGTTGTTGCCGATCATGGTGAAGGCCAGGGCACGACCGCGCATCCGCACAAACCACTTGGACACCGCCGTGGTCGTGACCATGGAGCCCACCTCGTGCAACCCGAAGGCCGAGGCGGCGGTGTAGAGCACATAGAACTGCCAGGGCTCCGTCACGCCGCCCATGAGCATATAGGCGATGGCAGCCACGATCGCCCCGAACACCATCAGCACGCGCGGGCCATAGCGGTCCAGGATGGGGCCGATGATAGGGGAAACCACCAGGTTGCCTACGCTCTGGAGGGTGACGGCGCCGGTGAGCGTGGTGCGGCTCCAGCCCAGGGACTCGCCCATGGGTTGCAGGAAGACCCCGAAGCTCGCACCCCCCGCACCGAAGGCGGTGGCGTCGGCTAGGGAAGAGACGGCAACGATGACCCAACCGTAGAAGAAGCGCGGGCGCTTGGGCTTGACCTGCGCCGCCTGCTCCATGGGAGAGTGCCTTTCTTGCTATCCGACCGGGGGTCTTGCCGTGGCGCCGCTGGGGAGGACCGACGAGCGTAGCCACAGGATACCTCGCATCAGTAGCATCGTCAACTATGTCGTGTCATGCTTGAGAAAGGTGTGTCCTGCGGCAATCTCATACGTTTTGCCCGGAGTATGCCGTGCCGGGCGCGGTGCGGAAGCAGGACAGCGCAGGGCTACCCTACCACTGGGGGGAGTGTTACGCGGCCTTCCGGTCCCGGGCAAGGTCGTCGCGCACCGCCTGGTGCGCCAGCGGCACGCCCAGGCGGTAGGCTGCCCGCGCCACCAGGTGCGTGACCGCCGGACCCGTCAGCAGCAGAAAGGCGGCCGTCGCCAATCCCTTCACTCCGGCCCGTGGCTCTGCCAGGAACAGCAGGGAGAGGAGCACGCTCCCGACCCCTAAGGTCGGGATGACCTGCACGGCGTGCAAGCGATTATAGGTGTCGGGGAGGCGCAGCATGCCGTACACGCCCAGCACACAAAAGGCGGTTCCCACCACCAGCAGGAAGCTCCCGATAACCTCAGCCAGCAGGGACAGCATTCAGAAAACCCTCCCCCGTTCGATGTAGTGGGCGATGGAGAGCGTTGCGACGAAGGCGAGCAGCACCAGGGCCAGGGAGATCTCCAGGTAGACCCAGGAGCCCTGGATGAGCGCGAAGACGGCCAGCACCGCGGCCAGTAGCACCCCGACCAGGTCGAAGGCGACCAGCCGATCGAGCGCGTGGGGCCCCATCGCGACCCGGTACAGGCAGGGAATGAGGCAGGCGACCAGCACCACCAGGCAGACAGGAGCAAGCACGGTCATCAGAAGACCCTCCGGAGCACGTCGGCGTACCGCTGCCAGGAGGGGGTCCGTCGTAGCTCCACGTCGCTGGCGTCAATGACGTGGATGTAGATGGTCCGGCCATCCGCCGAGGCGTCCAGCACCAGTTCGCCCGGGGTCAGGGTGATCCCGTGGGCGACCAGCGCGGCGGTGGCCTCCGCGACATCGCCCAGCGTCAGGCGGACGATGCCCGGCCGGATGGCAGGGTGCGGACGGAGGAGACGCCGGGCCAGGTCCAGATTCGCCAGGACGAGGCTGGCCGGAAGGAGCGCCAGCAGGTAGAGCGCCAGGAACGCGGTCCGTCGGGGAAGCTGCGACCACGGGACCGTCCGCCCGCGCCCGGCGCCCGTCAGCAGGACCAGGGACGCACCGAACAGCAGTCCCAGGAGGACCTGGCCCACGCTGAACTCCCCCACCATCAGACACCAGACCCCCGCCATGACCAGCGTCAACAGCACCGTCATCCTCATCGCCCGCCCTCCAGCACCGCCGTGATGTAGATGTCCGGCTGCCCCAGTTCCGCCGCGGCGGCCGCCGCCAGGCCCATGAACGGCCCCGGCCAGATGCCCAGGGCAACCACGAGGAACACCAGCAGGAGGGGCGCTGCCAGGGTGCCCCGGTGGGCCGCCCGTCGTGCCCACCGCTCGACTGCCCAGGGCGGCGTCTCCCCCCAGTAGGCCAGCACGAACGCCCGCAGGCTATAGGCGATCCCCAGGCCGCTGGCCCCCACTGCCACCGCCAGCAGCGCCGGATCCCCTGCGGCCAGGCCCGCCTGGAAGAGGGTGAGCTTGCTCAGGAACCCGCTCAGCGGCGGCAGCCCGGCCAGCGCCAGCGCCCCCAGGCCAAAGGCCAGCGTCCCGCCCGGCGTGAGGTGGGCCAGCCCCCCCAGGCGCGGCAGCGCCTGCTCGCCCAGCCGCTCGGTCACGTAGCCCCCCGACAGGAACAGGCTGGCCTTCAGCAGCGCGTGGTTGACCGCATTGACCATGGCCGCCGCCATCCCCGCCGGGCCGCCCCAGCCCAGGGCCAGCAGGATGAAGCCCATGTTGGCGATGGTCGAGTAGGCGAGCAGCCGCTTGAGGTTGGGGTTCGCCAGGGCCGCCAGCCCGCCGAACACCGCCGAGGCCCCGCCCAGAGGCGCCAGCACGAGGAGGACGGGTGCATCGGGGAAGATGAGCGTTTCCATCCGGACGATGCCGTAGAAGCCGATCTTGACCATGATGCCGGAGAGCATGGCCGAGACCGGCGACGGCGCGGCGGCGTGGGCATCGGGCTGCCAGAAATGAAACGGAAAGATGGCCCCTTTGAGCAGGAAGGCCGCGAGCATCAGCGCTGCCACGATGGGCCAGAAAGGGGGAGCGGCCGCGTTGCGCACCCGCTGGGCGATGTCTGCCATGTTGAGGGTGCCCACCCCGGCGTAGACCAGGGCCACGCTGACCAGGAGCAGCAGGGAGCCGAGGGCGCTCAGGACCGCGTACTTGAAGGTGACTTCCGCCGAGACCGGCCGGTCGGCCAGCGCGACCAGGGCGAAGGAGGAAATGATGACGATCTCCATGAAAACGTAGAGGTTGAAGAGGTCTCCGGTCAGAAAGACGCCGCCGAGGGCTGTGAGCAGCAGGAGGAACAGGGGGTGGTACAGGCGGCGATGGGCCACCGCTTCCCCGGACACCAGGGTGTGCAGGGCGCTGGCCGCAGCGACGGCCGCGGTGGTGAGCGCCAGCGCGGCGCTGAAGCGGTCGGCCACCAGGGCGATCCCGTGGGGGGGAGCCCAGCCGCCCACCCAGTAGACCTGTGGCCCGCCTACGGAGGCGGCGAGTACCGCCGCGCTGGCGGCAAGGGTCAGCACCGTGGTGACCAGGCCAACCCACGCGCCCGCCCGCGCGGCCAGCAGGGCCGCAGGGATGGCCCCCGCCAGGGGCAGCACGATGGGGAGGATGAGGAGGTGCTGGCCGGTCACGCTCGCCCCTCGGTGAAGTCGGTCACGTCGATGGAGTTCCCGCGGGCCACCAGCCAGAAGGTCAGCGTCACCAGGAAGGCGGTGAAGCCGAAGGTAATGACGATGGCCGTGAGCACCAGCGCCTGGACTAGGGGATCGGCCAGCGGCGCGGCGTCCCCGCCGACGAAGGGGGCACGGACTCCCCTGGTGCGGCTCACTGCGATGATGAGGAGGTTGGCCGCATTCCAGAAGAGGTACAGTCCGATGACCATGCGCACGGCGTTGCGCTGGAGGAGCTGGAGCACGGCCACGGCGACCAGCACGCCGATGGTCGCGGCCATGAGCAGGCTCATGCAATGGCCCTCCCCAGGCTTTCGATAACGGTCATAGCGCCTCCCCCCACCACCAGGTAGATCCCGACGTCGAAGAGCAGCGCCCGTGTGAGCCTGACGACCCCCACCAGCGGGACGGTCATGTGGACCTCCAGGATGGCGAGCAGGGGTTCCCCGGTGACCACGGGGAGGAGAGCGGCGAGAAGCGCGATGGCGAGGCCCACCGGGGGCATGCGCTCGAAGCGGAAACGTCGCAGCGTTCGTCGCGCCTCATGATAGCCGAAGGCGATGTACTGGAGCGTCAGCCCCAGGGCCGACACCACCCCGGCGCTGAAGCCATCGCCCGGCCCCTGATCGCCGCCCACCAGGTAGGTCATGGAGGTCAGCAGGGCAATGAGCAGCGTTGCCCGCGTCACCAACCGGATCAACGGTGTCATCCGGCTTCCCCCCGGATGAGGCGGACCAGGGTGTACACGCCGGTCGCGGCGATGGCGAAGACGGTGATCTCGCCCAGCGTGTCCAGCGCCCGGAAATCCACCAGGATGGCCGCTACCACGTCGCGCGCCTGGGTGAGCGCAAAGGCGTGCTCGTTGAACCAGGGTGCGATGGGGTCCGCCGGGGTGTGGGTGATGGCGAGCCAGCTCAGCCAGGCGCTCCCCAGCCCACCCAGGGCCGACAGCGCCACCATCACGAGCGTCAGGCGCTGCCGTGGGCCCAGGACCAGGTGTTGACGGACGGCGGGCGGGATCAGGGCGAGCATGATGACGAAGATCACTGCGACGATAGTCTCGACCAGGACCTGGACCAGCCCCACGTCCAGGGCGAACTCCAGGGCGAAGAGCGCGCCGATGACATAGCCCACGACGCTCAGCGCGAGGATCATGTGCAGGTGATACCGTATGACGAAGGTCAGCACCGCACCGACGGCGATCAGCAGCAGCAACAGCGCCATCCCCCCATCGAGGGGGCCGCGCGGCAGAAGAGGGGCGCCCCCGGTGAGTGTCGGCACCGGCAGCACCGGCGCCAGGAACAGGCCGGTGAAGGCCAGCAGCCCCACCAGCCCCAGCAGGGTGAGGTGGAGGTAGCTCAGCAGGAAGCCATTCTGCACGCGGAGGGCACGTCGCCCGGCGTGACCCACGCCCGCGGCTGTCCCGGTGTAGAGGCGGTCCAGCGACCACGCCGGCCTGGCGACGGCATCGATGAGGGCGGCCCACCGCCGGAGGGTCAGGAAGGCCGCAGCGCCGAGCCCCAGGGCGACCAGGGAGAGGGCAAGCCGCAGGTCAAGGTGGTAGGCCAGGTCGAGGTGTGGGACCGCGCCGGTCGGGGCCGCCGCCGCGGGCTGGACCAGCGCCGCCCCGGCCAGGCCGGGCCACAGGCCGAAGAGCACCGTGAGCGCAGCGAGCACGCCCGGCGCAACCAGCATGGTTGCGGGCACCGGCTCCGTGCGGGGAGGGGCCGCGCCGTGGAGGAAGGCGCCTGCCAGGAAGCGCAGCATGTAGGTGAGCGTGAGCGCACCGGCCAGGACCGCCAGCACCACCAGGGCTAGGTGATGCGTTGCGAGGGTCGCGCCCAGGAACACCTCTTTCATCCAGAACCCCGCCAGGGGAGGAACGCCACCCAGGGAGAGGGCCAGGGTTGCCGCCATGACAAAGGCGACCGGCAGCCGCGCCCACAGGCCGCCGGCCGCGCCGAAGGTCCGGAGTCCGGTGGCGTAGGTGACGATGCCGGCGGCAAAGAACAACCCCGCCTTGACCAGCCCGTGCTGCCAGAAGCTGAACAGCGCCGCGGCGAGGGCCTCCGGGCTGCCGTAGCCCAGAAGGGTGAAGATGAAACCGTACTGGCTGATGGTGGAGTAGGCCAGCAGGGCCTTGAATTCCCGTGCCCGCAGGGCCAGGATGCCACCCACCAGCATGCTCGCCACGCCGACCCCGGCGACCGACCACCCCCAGAGCGGGGCGCCGGCAAAGACCGGGTGGAAGCGGGCCAGGAGGTAGACGCCCGCGGCCACCAGGGCCGCCGAGTGCAGGAAGGCGCTCACCGGCGTCGGGGCAATCATGGCGTCGGGAAGCCAGACGTGGAACGGGAACTGCGCGGATTTGGCCGCCGCGCCCAGGAGCAGCAGGACCAGCGCCACGCCGAACACGGGCGTCGCCTGGAGCGCCTCCCGCCGCGCCAGGACCTCCGGGAGAGCATACGTACCGGCGGCACCCCCCAGGAGGAGCACGCCCACCAGCAGCGCCAGACCCCCGCTGCCCGTCGTGATGAGGAGCGTCTTCACCGCTGCGGCGCGCGCCTGGGCGTCCTGCCAGTGGAGGCCGATGAGGAGGAAAGAGGCCACGCCGGTCAGCTCCCAGAACACGTAAAGCTGGATCACGTCGCCGGAGAAGACCATGCCCAGCATCGCGCCGGTGAACAGCAGCATGGAGCCGTAGTAGACCGCTTCATCACCGCCGGCCCGCCGCTCCTCCAGTTCGTGGGGGAGGTAGCGGAGGGAGTAGAGCAGGCTGAGCAGGCTGATCCCGGTCACCAGGACCGCAAAGAGCAGGCTGAGGTCATCGACGTACAGCCCGACGCCTATCCCGGCCACCTCGATCCAGCCGGTCTGCCAGGAGAGGGGGCGAGGGGCCGCCGCCCAGAGCCAGGCGACCAGCAGCGCAGCCAGCGTTGCCGCCGCCAGTCCAAGCCGCGCGAAGGTGCGCCCGGTGCGGCGCAGGAGCCGTGCCACGGCGACCAGGGCTGTACCCAGCAACGGGACGCCGATGGTGGCGACCGCGAGCAGCGCCTCGTGGGACATCGTTGTAGGCTCTCCTGCGACCACGGCCCCAGCCGTGGCCCAGCGGTGACCGGGGGAGATTACTGGGAAAAGCGCCGCTCAGCCCGCGCTGGCGCTGGCGACACGAGCGGACCGCACCATTGAGTGGCACCACCCCTTTTTGAAAACGCATCAGCGCTTCCGGTAAGCCTGCCCTCCCGTCGCAACTGGTGCGCATTCCGCAGCGCAGGGCCGCACCCCATCGCCAGAAGCCCTGGCGGGTCGGCAGGCCGGTGCCCGACCGTTGCGTCTGCCTCCTCGTGCCTGACCGAGGGGGTGACTGGAAGTTGGTGCAGTTTGGTGGGGTGGAGACCGACCTAACCCCCCGGCCCCCTTCCCGCAGCGGGAAGGGGGAGCAGCGGGCGGGGTGAGGTCGGCCCTCGCCACCAGCCCTCGTACAAGAGTGGGGTACACCCTGCGCGATGGGTGCCTTTTCAAGGCGCGCGCGGGTATGGTATGATGAAGCCGCGCCAGCCGGCCCACCGGGGCCGGTCCCTGTTTGTGTCCGCTGCGCCCAAAGGGAGACGCCACGCGTGTTTGCCGCTGCTATCCTCACGGTGAGCGACAAGGGGGCTCGCGGCGAGCGGGAAGACCGCAGCGGCCAGGTGATCCGCGACTTGCTGGGCGTGCTGCCCTGCCACATCGCCCGCTACGAGGTCGTGCCCGATGAGCGGCCGCTGATCGCCGTCCGCCTGCGGGAGTGGGCCGACGCCGGCGGCCTGGACCTCATCGTCACAACGGGCGGCACGGGGCTGGCGCCGCGGGACGTGACGCCGGAAGCGACTCTGGACGTGGTCGAGCGGCTGGTGCCCGGCCTGGCGGAGGCCATGCGGGCCGAGAGCCTGAAGAAGACGCCCATGGCCATGCTGAGTCGGATGGTGGCGGGGGTGCGAGGCCGTACCCTTATCGTCAACCTGCCGGGGAGCCCCAAGGCGGTCCAGGAATGCCTGGAGGCCATCCTCCCGGCGCTGCCCCACGGCCTGGCGACGCTCCGCGGCAGTGTGGGAGACCACGCTCCCGCCGAGCCACCGACCGGCGCGTAGGGTGCGGCTAAAGAGAGCAACGTGCGTGTCGATATCCTGACCCTGTTCCCCGAGATGTTCCGTGGCCCCTTCGATGAAAGCATCATCCGGAGGGCCAGGGAACGGGACCTGGTCAGTATCCATGTCCATAACATTCGGGACTATGCCCTGGACCGGCACCGCGTCACCGATGACTATCCCTACGGCGGCGGACCGGGGATGGTCATGAAGCCGGACCCGATCTTTGCCGCCGCGGAGGCTGCCCTGGCCCAGGGCGAGCCTGCCCCACCGGACCGGCGGGCCATCATCTTGATGACCCCCCAGGGCCGGCCCTTCCACCAGCATATCGCCGACGAGCTTGCCACGTACACGCGCTTGCTGCTCATCTGCGGCCACTATGAAGGGGTGGATGAGCGGGTGCGGGAGCACCTGGCGACGGACGAGTTGAGCATCGGGGACTATGTGCTGACCGGGGGCGAGCTCCCGGCTATGGTGGTGGTGGACGCGGTGGTGCGGCGCATTCCGGGGGTGCTGGGGTGCCCGGCATCGGCCGCCGAGGAGTCCATCACCAGTGGGTTGCTGGAGTACCCCCAGTACACCCGGCCGGCCGAGTTCCGGGGATGGTCCGTGCCGGAGATGCTGCTGTCGGGGAACCACGGGGCGATAGCCCGCTGGCGTCGCGAGCAGGCGCTCCTGCGCACGGCGCAGCGGCGGCCCGACCTGCTGGCCTGCGCCCCGCTGACCAACGCTGATCGTGCCTTTCTCGCGCGGGTCTACGGACCCGACGGGCTGGCCCGCTTGCTGGCAGGCCAGCCCGCCACCCCAGTACGGAGAGATGAAGATTGAGGGCTGCGTGGGGTGGGCCGCCAGGGGGCTCATGACGCAGTCCGCTGTACCCAGTCCGAGCAAAGGTGGTACCTGTCATGATAACCGATATCCGGAGCGTGGTTGAACTCACGCCGAACCCGAATATCCCGGAGATCCATCCCGGCGATACCGTGCGGGTGAGCGCCAAGGTGGTCGAGGCCGGCCGCGAGCGCATCCAGGTCTTTGAGGGCACCGTGATCCGCGTGCGCCGGGGTGGCGCCAGCGCCAACTTCACGGTACGACGCATTGCCTCCAACAGCATTGGGGTGGAGCGGACCTTCTTCCTGGCATCGCCGCGCGTGGACAAGGTCGAAGTAGTGCGCCGGGGCCACGTGCGCCGGGCCAAGCTCTACTACTTGCGCGGCCTGACTGGCAAGGCGGCTCGGCTCAAGGAGCGCCGCAAGTAATGGGGCAGAGCGCCTGCCCGCCCAGCCATCTCGTTCCCTGATCCCCTTCCCTTCCAGGGAAAGCAGGTTGGGAGGAGCGGTGCCGGCATCGCTCCTCCGGCCTCGCCCGCCTGCGGCAGGAGACCGGGGGCGAGATCGCTTCTCCCTCCCTAGCCGGTGCCCATGACGGCCACCTTCCAACTGCTCCCAGCCTGCTACGCTGAAGTAGCCGTCAACGCGCCGACGCCCCATCACCTCACGTTCACCTATGCCGTGCCGCCGGGGATGGCTGTGGCCGTGGGGCAGGCGGTCTGGGTACCCTTTGGCACCCGCCTGGCCCAGGGGTTCATCTTTGCCCTCACGCCCACGCCCCGGGTGGAGGCCCCTCGGCCCCTGGCCGGCGCGGTGGCCGGGCAACCGTGCCTGGCCCCCTGGCAGGTGGACCTGGCAGGCTGGATCAGCCGCTACTACGGCTCCTCGCTGTTTGAGGCGGCCGCCCTCTTCATGCCCCCCGACTTCGAGCGGCGTGTCCTCACCCTGGTGCATCCCGTGCCGGCGACGTTCGGTCGGGTGGTGGGGACGTTGACGCCGCGCCAGCGCCGTATCCTGCGCTCTCTCGACCGCCATGGACCTACCGAGCTGGAGGACCTCAAGCGCCGGGTTGCCGACCGCCGCGCCGCCGAGGTGGTAGACCAATTGGTGCAGCAGGGGCTGGCCCGGAAGGAGCTGGTCGTGCAGCGCCCCCGGGTAGGCCCCAAGCACGCGCGCGTCCTGTGCCGTACCGAGTCGCCCGCACCGCCGGTCGTGCTGGACCGCAGCCCGCGCCAGGCTGCCTTGCTGTCGGCGCTGGAGGCGGCGGGCGGGCGGCTCACGCGGGCAGCCCTGCGTGAGGGCGGGTTCACGGCTGCGGTCAGCGCCGGGCTGGTGCGCAAAGGGCTGGTCCACTGGGAGGCCGTCCGGGAGGTCCGCGCGCCGTTGGTCCGGCCTCCAGGCCCAGCGGTCCCTGTCCCCACGCTGACCGCCGCCCAGGAACAGGCATGGGCCGCGCTGCGGCAGGCCCTGGACCAGCCCCCCGATGCTCGCGGGCCGCAGGTGTTCCTGCTCCACGGCGTCACCGGGAGCGGCAAGACCGAGATCTACCTGCGCGCCCTGGCCCATGTCATCGCCCAGGGCCGGCGGGGCATCGTGCTGGTGCCGGAGATCGCCCTGACCCCGCAGACCGTCGAGCGCGTGGCGGCCCGCTTTCCCGGTCGGGTGGCCTTGCTCCATAGCGGCCTCTCCCTGGGCCAGCAGTTCGATGCCTGGTGGCGCATCCATGATGGCGAGTTCGATGTGGTGGTGGGCTCCCGCAGCGCGGTCTTCGCCCCGCAGGCCGATCTGGGGCTGATCGTCGTCGACGAAGAGCACGATGCCGCGTACAAGCAAACCGACCCGGCGCCCCGTTACCACGCCCGGCGCGTGGCCGAGGAAGTCGCACGCCGGACCGGCGCCGTGCTGGTGCTGGGTTCGGCAACCCCCGACCTGGGCAGCTACCTCCAGGCCCTGGCCGGACGCTTCCACGTGCTGGAACTCCCCGCGCGGGTATCTCCCCACCGCTCCCCCGGCCCCTCCCCGCTGCTGAGTTCCAGGGCGGACCGTTGGCACGGGGTGGCAGCGCAGGAGTGGAGCCGCTTCCCGTTCCCTCTCCCTCTGGGGGAGGGTGAGGGAGGTGCCGGGAAGAGCGCCCTCACCCCGACCCTCTCCCAGGGGGAGAGGGAGCCACCACCTGCCTTCACCTCGCAGCTGGCCGCCCCGGAACTCCAGGTAGGGAAAGGGGGGCCGGGGGCTGAGGAGGGAGGCGCCTCAGCGCTGCGCGGCCTGCCTTCGGTGGAAATTGTGGACCTGCGGCGCGAGCTGCGGGAGGGCAACCGGAGTATCTTCAGCCGATCGCTGACGCTCCACCTGGCCGCGACCCTGGAGGCAGGTCACCAGGCCATCCTGTTCCTCAACCGGCGGGGCGCGGCCAGCTTCGTCCAGTGCCGGGACTGCGGCCATGCCATGACCTGCCGCCGCTGCGATGTGGCCCTGACCTATCACTCCGTCGGCGAGCGGCTGCTGTGCCACCAGTGCAGCGCCCAGGTTGCCGTGCCGGGCACCTGTCCGCACTGCGCCAGCCCACGTATCAAGTTCCTGGGCCTGGGGACCCAGCGGGTGGAGGAAGAGGTAGGGAAGCTCTTTCCGGCGGCGCGCGTGCTGCGCTGGGACCGGGATACCGCCCGCACCCGCAGCGCTCACGAAACGGCGCTGCGCCGGTTCCAGGACCACGAGGCGGATGTGCTGGTGGGGACGCAGATGATCGCGAAGGGGTTGGACCTGCCGCAGGTGACGCTGGTGGGGGTAGTGAACGCCGATATCACCCTCTACCTGCCGGACTTCCGGGCTGCGGAGCGCACCTTTCAACTGCTGACCCAGGTGGCGGGCCGGGCCGGGCGCGGCCCCTGGGCCGGGCAGGTCATCGTCCAGACCTACACCCCAGAGCACTACGCGCTGACGACCGCCGCCCGCCAGGATTACCGGGCCTTCGCCCAACAGGAGGCCGCCTACCGCCGCCGCCACGGCTATCCGCCCTTTGGGCGCATGGCCCGGCTGCTCTTTGCCCATCCGGGGGCAGCTCGCGCCCAGCACGAGGCCGAGGCCCTGGCCCGTCGTCTGCGGGAGGAGGCAGCGACGGCCGGCCTGGCCGAGGTGGCGGTGCTGGGTCCGGTGCCCGCCTATCCGCGGCGGGTGCGGGGGCGCTACCGCTGGCAGATCGTGCTCCTGGGGGGCGATCCCCATCCCCTGTTGGAGCGGATCGTCGTGCCCCGCGGCTGGCTGCTGGATGTGGACCCGGTGGGCTTGCTCTAACGCTCCCGAAAGCGGGGCCGTCGGTGGGGAGCTGCCGCGCACGCCGGACCCCACAGGCCCCGTTGCTCGGCGCGGGCTTCCCGCTCCAGGGCCTCCAGGGTTTCCTGCCGTTTCAGGTCGGGGGGATAGCACACCGCCGCAGCGTAGCCGCCCTGCACCAGTGCTCCGTTCACGAAGGTCTCGCCCACAAAGACGTACCGCAGCCACCGGCCATAGCGGTCGGTGTCCGAGGTGTCCCGCTCCAGGCGCACCTGCTTGCCCTCCACCAGCGCGCGGTTCCTGGCGTGCGCTTCCGGCCCGAAGCATTCCGCCGGCCCGGAGATCTCCGGCGTATCAACACCGATGTAGCGCACCCGCACCCGGCCGCGCTGCGGGTCGAGCACTTCGATGGTGTCTCCGTCAATGACCCGCACGACCGTAACCGTGCCCGCCGCGGCATCCGGGGCGCCGCGGGCGCATCCCCCCAAGGCCAGCGCGCCGAAGGAGAGGAGGACAAAGAAGAGAAAAAAGAGGCAAGCACGGCGGACCGAGGACCGCGCTCCTGCCGCGGATGCAGCTACCATCCCTCAGTCCTGTGTGGGGCGGAAGTCCTTCACGTTGAGGCGCAGGGTCCCACGTCCTGCCCAGCCATCTACTTCGAGGGTGTAGACGACATCCAGCCGGGGGGCCAGTTGGTCGGCCTGGCCGGCGAGGTGAAACCCGACCGCCCGCCACACGGCGCGGGCATCGCGCAGCTTGAGTTGCAGGTGCTTGCCTTCGGCCCCAACCGCGCGGTGGTCGGCCAGCGCCAACCCGCGCCCTAGGAACAAGGGCTCGGGGTTGTCCAGGCCGTGGGGTTCCAGTTCGTGCAGGGCCAGCGCGGCCGCGCCGGGCAGGGCGTCGGGGGCCACCGCAGCATCGACCTCCAGGACCGGGACCGGTTCCTGACCCGCCAGCGTGCGTGCGGCCACGTCAAGGAGGCGCTCCCGGAGCGCAGGGAGGCGCTCGGTCCGCACCGTGAAGCCTGCGGCCTGGGCGTGTCCGCCGCAGCGCTCCAGCAGGTCCTGGCACTCCCGCACGGCCTGCACGATGTTGAAGCCAGGGATACTCCTGGCGCTGCCCTGGCTGAGCTCCGGGCCGACTGCCAGCGCCACCGCCGGGCGGTACCACTCCTCGGCCAGCTTCCCCGCCACCAACCCGACGATGCCCGCCCCAAAGCTCGCGTCCCCCACCAGCACCAGCGGCAGGTCGGCACCATCCCCCACCAACTCTCGTGCGCGCGCGAGGGCATCCTCGGTACGAAGCTGGCGCTCCCGGTTCAGGGCTTCCAGGGTATCGGCCAACCGGTACGCTTCTTCCGGGTCCTCCGTGGTGAGCAGGCGGTAGCTCAGGCTGGCGTGGTCGAGCCGCCCCGCGGCGTTCAGGCGCGGGGCGATCATGAAGCCGATATCACGCGCGGTCAACGTGCCCGGTTTGAGGCCGGCCCGCCGGAACAGCGCCTGGAGGCCGAGCCGCCGCGGACCCGGCCCTGGGCCGGCCGCCGGGGTGTTGAGGAGCCGCAGGCCGTGACGCACGAAATAGCGGTTCTCGCCCAGGAGCGGCCCCAGGTCTGCCACGGTGCCGATGGCGACCAGGTCCAGGTAGTCATCCTCGTCCAGGTCCCGGCCCAGGCTGCGCGCCACCGCCCCCAGAAGCTTGTAGGCCACCCCGGCCCCGGTCAGATGGGGAAACGGATAGGGAGCGGCCGTATCCTGGCGGTGCGGGTTGAGGAGGGCGACCGCCTGGGGCAATTGCTCCGGGATGCTATGGTGGTCGGTGACGATGGTTTCCACCCCCAGGGCGCGCGCGTGGGCGACCTCGTCGGGGGCGCTGGTGCCGGTATCCACGGTGATCACGAGGCCGATCCCCTCGGCGTGCAGCGCGTCGAGGGCCGGGCGGTTCAGCCCGTACCCCTCCGCCTCGCGGTGGGGGATGTAGGGCCGGGCTACCCCTCCCAGGCGACGCAGGCCCGTGACCAACAGCGCGGTGGCGGTAATCCCGTCGGCATCGAAGTCGCCGTAGACCGCGATAGGCTCCCGCTCGGCGATGGCGCGCCGCACCCGTGCTACGGCCCGGTCCATATCCGGCAGCAGGAAGGGATCGTGGACCAGCGCGACGCCGGCGCGCAGGAACGCCTGGGCCGCCTGGGGGGCGGTGAAGCCCCGGTTGTACAGGAGTTGCGCCAGCAGGGGATGCACGCCTGCCGCGGCGAAGCGTGCCCCGAGGCGCTCCGGGAGTGGCGGTTGCAGGTGCCAGCGTCGTGTGACCACGGTCCCATTGTACCCCAGGACGCCGGGGGATGCCAGGAGGCCGAGCGCCCGCGCGCAGGGCCGGCTGCGGGCAGGGCGGAGCAGGCCGGTATGTCCGGCGTCCGTGCGTTGTTGTACTCGGAGGCATCACGCCGCGGCCGCGGCGCCTCCCATCCGCCCGTCCGTGAGGAAGGAGTTTGCCATGGTCCCCCGGCACGCGTATATCATCCTGACGACCGAGCGCATCCCCATGTTCGAAGACGAGACGCTTCAGGCGCCCACGTTCGGGAACCACCGGTTCTTCGTCATCAAGGTTGACCCGGATATCGGGTATGAGTCCTTCGGCGGCCAGGGGATCAGCGTCCCGGCAGCCCAGGCCCTGGCCGAAGCTGCGGCCCCCGTGATCCAGGAGCACCTGGAGCCGCCCAGCCACCGGCGCGCCCGAGCTATGTGACCGTGCCGAACACCACCGGGCCGCAGGCTGCCGCCACAGGGAGGCGTCTGACCCATCGGGGCGTGGGGGGCCGTACCCCCGGTGGAGCCTGGGGCCGGTCCGTTACCGCCCCCGGTCTGCCAGGATGCGCCGGGCGTTGGCCCAATCTTCCGGGGTATTGAGGTTCCAGAGGGAGCGCAGGTCCGGGTCAATGGCGCGCAGTTCGGTCTCGTCCACGTAGCGCACCCGCACCTTGGCAAAGAAGCGGTCGATCTTCAGGTCGCCCGCGGCAAGTTGCTCCAGGATGGCGGGCAGGCAGGCGCGATGGTAGACCGCGTGCAGTTGCTCGGTGTGCGCCGCCGTGCGGGGGAGCGTCACGTCGTAGCCCTCGGAGCAGGCTACCAGATACCGCAGCAGCGGCGCGCTCAGGAAAGGCATATCGCAGGCCACCAGTACGGCCCGGTCGGACTGGATAGCCTGGAGCGCCGTAGCGATAGCGCCCAGCGGCCCGGTACCGGGGAAAGCGTCGGGCACCAGGCGTGCGCCTCCGGCGAGCGCGGCCCGCTCTGGTGGCCCGATGACCAGCACCTCCTGCGCCACCGACCGCAAGGTGTCCAGGGCGCGCTCCAGGAGGGTGCGTCCGGCGAGCCTGAGAAGCGCCTTGTCTTGACCCATGCGGCGGCTGCGCCCGCCTGCCAGCACCGCGCCCGCCGCTGCAACCCGTTGCGTCTGTTCGATCATCGCGCAGCCCTCCGCCGAGGCGCGTTCACATCCACCGGACCGGCCACGCCCGGCCCTGTCGGTCCAGGGGACGGGCCGCTCACCTCCCCATACTGTACTGTAGCTCTCGACGACGCAGGCGACAACCCTGAGCACCGGGGGGCGCCCAGGCAGCGACCAGCAGGGCCGGCTGAGGCAATGGCGGTGCGACCGGGGGCGCCAATGGCGCGCCGGATGCCTCTGCCGCGAGAGGGAACCCTGCGGTACCGCCACACTGCCGCCGCTCTTCCAGGGGGATTTCAGGTTGGTGGGTCGGCAAGCGCCGTATGCTGAATACATAACACAATGGAGAGGTTTCCTGCCGGGCAGGGTTGTCCGGGAGCACGACCCGGAGGCATGGGGGCGGACCGTTCGGGTCCGTACCCCCGCCGGAGACGCGATCGTACCGGGGGAGGCGCGCCGATGACCATCGAGAAGCCGCAGCTTGCTATCAGGGTGCCACCGGAGCTCCACGAGCGCATTCACGCGTTTCGCTATGCCAAGGGCTTTGCCACGGAGGAAGAGGCTATCCGCTACCTCATCGAGCGTGGCCTGAACTGCGAGCAGGGCCACACGGCGCCAGGGCCGACCGACCTCATCGCGGTGGATTAGGGTGCCGCCAGGATGCCCGGCCCTCCGCCGACGACCACGGCGGTCACGACGGTAGGGTAGCTTCCTCCCCGCCAGAGCTTCAGATACCCACCGGGGCCGCGCCGTCCTGCCTCAGGGTGCCCTTCCCGCGCGCCCGCGTGCCCGACCTCCACGGCCGGTTGCTGCCAGCCAGGTCGGGCCGCAGCAGGCCGGCCAGGCCCCGCATCTCCTTGAAATCCCCCAGCGCCACCACCATCCCCTCCTGTTCCTGAGAGCTGCACCGGTGTCTCACCGTCGCCGAAGCCCCCGGTCGCGCGGGGCCTGGGCAGAGCGCCGAGTGTGATATAAAGTATTGATTATGCAGCTATGTTCGATCTTTAATATAGCCGGCCTTTACAATCACAATGATGCATGATAACCTCAACTATCACATGATGGACACGCAAGACACGGCACGATAGGATGAGGAGGATGTATCAGTATGAATAGAGTGGATAACACCTCTTCTCGGAGCAAAGTACTGCTGCGCTTGCGTTGGCCCATCGTGTTGGTGGTGGCGCTGCTCTTGGCGGCCTGCGGCCCCGCGACGTCCCCTCCCGCAGAGCAGCCAGGGGGACAGCCGGCTGCGCCGGGGCAGCCGCAGCCAGATACGCAGCCGAAGGCTGCACAGCCGAAGTCGGGCGGGACCCTGGTGCTGGTGAACAGCCTTGGCGATCCTCCCAGCTTCGACGTGCATCAAGAGACGACCATCTCCGTCATCGGCCCGATTATGCCCAACTATGATGGCCTGCTCATGTTCGACCCGCTCGATCCGAGCAAGATCGTCGGGGACCTGGCAGAGCGCTGGGAGCAGAGCCAGGACGGCCGCCTCTATACCTTCGCCCTCCGCAAGGGAGTGAAGTTCCACAATGGGACCCCCTTTACCGCAGCGGATGCGAAATATAGCCTGGAGCGGATGATCTCCCCGCCGAAGGGGATGGTCAGTCCGCGCCGGGCGGCATTGGGAGCGATTGAGCGTATCGAAGTCCCCGACGCTACCACCCTGAACATCTTCCTCAAACAGCCGAGCCCCTCCTTGCTCGCCATCCTCGCGCAGCAGCGCGGCATGGCCATGTACAGCAAGGCCTTCCTGGAGGAGAAGGGCCAGGAGGTCATGAAAAAGGAGATCATGGGCACTGGCCCCTATAAGCTCAAGGACTATGTGCGGGGGACCAGCATCGAGCTGGTGAAGAACCCGAACTACTGGATGCCGGGGCGCCCCTACCTGGACGGGCTCAAGTACTTCATTCTCCCGGACCCCAACACCCGCCTGGCCGCCTTCCGCACCGGGCAGTTGCACATCCATGGCCTGAGCGTCTCCGACGCACAAGCGCTGGAGAAGGAACTGGCGGGCAAGATCACGATCCAGCGGCAGCAAGGCATCAGCCCCCAAACCTTCCTGTTGAACACCACCCGCGAGCCCTTCGACGATATCCGGGTGCGCCAGGCCATCAGCATGGCCATTGACCGTGAGGCGGGCATCAAAGTCCTGGCCCAGGGCGATGGCGATGTCAGCGGCCACATGCCGGCCACCGGCCTCTGGAGCCTGCCGCGGGAAGAGCTGGCGAAGCTGCCCGGCTACGCGACCGACAAAGCCGCCGAGATCGCCAGGGCCAAACAACTGCTGGCAGATGCGGGCTATCCCAATGGCTTTTCGGTCACGCTGGCCACCCGCAATGCCTCCAGCTACGTTGATCTGAGCACCTTCGTCAAGGACCAGCTTGCCAAGATCGGCGTCGAAGGGAATATCACGCCCTTCGAGTCGGCGGCGATCTTCGACCTCTTCAACAAGAAAGACTACGCCGCGTCGCCGTGGAGCTACGGCTTCTCCCTGGACGACCCGGACAGCATTTTCTCGGAATTCTACGTGTGCGGTTCGCCCAGAAACTACACTGGGCTCTGCGACGACGAGATGCAGCGCCTGTTCGAGCAGCAGTCGCAGACCCTCGATCCCGTCCAGCGCAAGAAGCTGGTCCAGGAGTTGGACCGCAAGGCCATCACCCAGTCGGCCATGATCGTCCTGTACTTTGGCCGGGTGCGGACCGGGGTCTGGAACCAGGTGAAAGACTATCGTGTCTTCCCGAGCTCCTACAATAACGTGAAAATGCGAGATGTCTGGCTCGACCAGTAGCCAGAGCGCCGCCGTGCGGCGCTTCACGCCTGCCCAGGGAGAACGCCAATGGTCATGGCCTTAGAAGGGATACGTATCCTGGATTTTTCGCATACGATTGGCGCGTACTGCACCCGTCTGTTGGCCGACCTGGGGGCTGACGTGCTCAAAGTGGAGCAGTATCCCCGGCGCTTTGCGGGTGAGGTCAGTGAGGAAGAGGAAATCCGGAGCGCCGCCTTCAATGCGTCGGGCCGGAACAAGCGCAGCATCGCGCTGGACCTCAAGGTGCCGGAAGCGCGGGAGATCGTCTATCGCCTGGCGCGGGAAACCGACGTGGTGATGGAAGATTTCCGCCCCGGCGTCACGGCGCGGCTGGGGGTGGACTACCCCACCCTCGCCGCGGTGAACCCCCGCATCGTCTACTGCTCCATCTCCGGGTACGGGCAGAGCGGCCCCTATGCCCAGGTCCCCGGCCACGATCCCAACTACCTGGGGTTTGCCGGGGTCCTGGAGACGATGGGCGTGCCCGATGGCCCCTACTGCTTGCCGGGCGTGCTGGTCGCTGACTATGCGGGCGGCAGCATGCCGGCAGCCATTGGCATCCTCACGGCGCTCCTGGCCAGGGAAAAGACGGGGCAGGGCCAGCACATCGACATCGCCATGGCGGATGGGGTGATCGCCCTGGTGGCCGCCAGCCACGGCAGCTACTTCGCCACCGGCCTCGCCCCCAAGCGGGGAGAGCGTCCTGCCCACGTCTACGAGACGAAAGACGGCAAGCGCCTGGTCGTCGCGCCCACGGAGCCCTGGTTCTGGGAGCGGCTGTGCCGGGCGCTGGGGCTGGAGCAGTACATCTCCTACCACCACGATGCGCAGGCCCGCACGCCGGAGCACCAGTACAGCGACGAAGGGCGGCGCCGGCGCGAGGAGGTGATCGCTGCCTTCACCGCGGTCTTCAAGACCAGGACGCGGGATGAGTGGCTGCGGCTGCTCTGGGACATCGATACCTGTGCCGCCCCGGTGTACACCTTCGAAGAGGTGTTCTCCGACCCCCAGGTGCTGCACCGGCAGATGGTGGTGGACCTGGACCATCCCCAGGTGGGGAACGTGCGTCAGGTGGGGATCCACATCAAGCTCTCCGAGACGCCGGGGCAGGTGCGCAGCTTTGCCCCACGCTTCGGTGAGCACACTGAGGCAGTCCTCAACACCCTCGGCTACTCCCCGGAGGCCGTGCAGCGCCTCCGGCACAGCGGGGCTATCCCCTAGCCCCAAGGATCGTGGTGACTTCGGACACTCTGGGATCCGGGAGTTCGTCCCATCGTCCCATAGGAAGAAGGAGACCCACGATGCAGATGCGGCAGCGCTTATCGCTTCTTGGTCTATTCTCCGCTTTCCTCTTGATCGCGAGCGCGTGTACTGCCCCCACCAGCCCGACCGGGGAAGGGCAACCGGCCGCCCCGGACCAACCGAAGCCGGCCGCCCCGGATCAACCGAAGCCGGCCGCCAAGACGGAGCCCAAATACGGCGGCGTGCTCCATACGCAAAAGCCGGAGGACCCGCCCAGCTACAATCTGTACCGCGAGACCACGGTCAACACCAATAACACCATGAGCAGCGCCTACGACCAGTTGGTCCGCTTTGACCGGCTCCAGCCCGATAAGATTGTCCCGGAGCTGGCGGAGCGGTGGGAGGTCAGCCCCGACGGCAAGACCTTCACCTTCTCGCTGGTTAAGGGCGTGAAGTTCCACAATGGGAATCCGCTGACCGCGGCCGACGTCAAGTTCACCATGGAGAGTTGGGTGGTCTCGCCCCTGCCGAAGGGAGAGCGAAACCCGCGCCTGGGAGCCTATACCGCCATCGAGCGGGTCGAGACGCCCGACGACTTTACCGTGAAGCTCCACTTGAAGTATCCCAACCCGTCCCTGCTCGATAACCTGGCCCAGGGCTGGAACCCCATCTACGACAGGGAATTCATCGAGCAGAACGGCGGCACGGAAGTGATGCAGAAGCAGGCGATGGGGACCGGTCCCTACAAGCTCAAGGAGCACCAGCGCGGCGTGAGCGTGGAGATGGCCAAGAACCCAGACTACTGGGTGAAAGGCCGCCCCTATCTGAACGGGCTGAAGTTCTTTGTCATCCGGGACCCCAATACCTACCGGGCGGCCGTCCGCACCGCGCAGCTCCACCTTGGGGGTGGGGATAAGGAATACCGGAGCGAGCTTGCCAAGGAGATCGCCGAGGGGAAATACATCGTCAAGCGAGTGGGCAGCTACTCCATGCAGGTGCTGGGCCTGAATACCACGCGCCCGCCGCTGGACGACCCGCGGGTGCGGCAGGCCATCAGCCTGGGGATCGACCGCAAAGAGTTCATCCGGCTCTATTACGAAGGGGAAGCGGATATCGGGGGCTACCTGGCCCCGTCGGGCAAGTGGAAGCTGCCCGATGAGGAGCTGCTGAAGCTCCCCGGCTACGGCACGGATAGGGCCGCCAACCAGGCCAAGGCCAAAGAGCTCCTGGCCCAGGCGGGCTTCCCCAGCGGCTTCAAGGCCCGCCTGGTGACCCGCAGCACCCAGGGCTACGTGGACCTGGCGGTGGTGGTCCAGGGGTTGCTCCAGAAGATCGGCATTGACGCCGAAGTGGCGCCCCAGGAGGCGGCCATGGCCTTTGAGACCCGGCAGAAGGGCGACTTCGACATGCTGCCCTGGACCCTGGTGGGCAGCCTGGACGACCCGGACCACGTCTACGGCCAGTGGTATATCTGCAATGCCGGGGCCAACTTCTCCCGGCTGTGCGACAAAGACCTGGATGCCCTCTTCGAGAAGCAGTCCCAGACCCTGGACCCCAAGGAGCGCCAGAAGGTGGTCTGGGAGATGGAGAAGAAGGCCGTGTCCAATGCGGGCTTCGTCATGTTGAGCTGGGGCTGGCAGCAGGCCGGGTACTGGGCCTTTGTCAAGAACTACGAGCCGCACCCCAGCATCTACAACAACTGGCAGATGCGGGACGTGTGGCTGGACCAGTAGCGCGCTCCCGGCGGCACGCGGTCCTGCGTGCCGCGCCCCCTCCCGGCGGGGTGTGGCGGACCGGTCGGACCGGAGGGCGAGGAGAAGAGAGATGGCGCTTCCTGCACTCGCTGGCGTCGTGGTCCTGGACCTGACCACGTATTATGCCGGGCCGTATTGCACCAAGCTCTTGGCCGCCCTGGGGGCAGAGGTCATCAAGATCGAGCGTCCCGGCCTTGGAGATGGGGCCCGCCGCCTGGGACCGTTCCCCGGCGACCTCCCGCATCCGGAGAAGAGCGGGACCTTCCTCTACCTGAACACCGGCAAGCAGGGCATCACCCTCAATCTGAAGAGCGCCACGGGCCAGGAACTGTTCAAGCAGTTGGTCCGAGAGGCGACCATCGTGGTGGAGAACTTTGCCCCCCGCGTGCTGCCGGGCCTGGGCCTGGGGTACGAGGTCCTGGAGCAGATCAACTCGGCGCTGGTGCTGACCTCCATCTCGAATTTCGGGCAGACCGGACCGTATCGGGACTACCGGGGCGCCGAGATTACCTTCATGGCCCTGGGGGGCCTCATGTACCAGACCGGCGAGCCGGACCGCGAGCCGCTCAAGCTGCCCGGCGCCGTCGCCCAGTACGCTGCCGGCTTCGCGGCCTTCAGCGCCACCCTGGGCGCGCTGTACTACGCCGAGGCCACTGGCACGGGCCAGCACGTGGATGTCTCGCTCATGGAGACCATCGCCTCCAGCCATATCCAGGGCCTGTCCGAGTATGACTATGTGGGCACCATTCGCGGCCGCGGCTACGCCCAGGCGCACTACCCTTGCCAGGACGGGTTCGTGGCCTTCTCCGTGCAACCCCACCTGTGGCCGCGCTTGTGCCAGCTTATCGGCCGGCCCGAACTGGTGGAGGATCCCCGCTTCCGCACCTGGCAGGCCCGCCGGCAGCACGCCGACGAGCTGGATATGTACATCCTCCCCTGGGTGGTCGAGCGGACCCGGGAGCAGGTCTACCACGAGGCCCAGGCCGCCGGGGTGCCCTGTAGCTTCATGGCCACCATGGCCGACCTGGAGGCGTCGCCGCAGTACCGGGCGCGCGGCTTCTTCTCAGCGATCGAGCACCCCGTCGCGGGGTCGTTCCCGTATCCCGGCATCCCCTTCCAACTGGGCGAAGCGCCCTATAACCTGGGGCGAGCGCCGCTGCTGGGCGAGCACAATGCAGCAGTCTACGGAGAGCGCTTGGGGTATAGCCGCGAGGCGCTGGCGCGGCTCCAGGCCCAAGGGGTCGTCTAGCGCATGTTGGCACATTGGAGATCTGCCGGGCGTGCATGGTGTCATACTGAGGCCCGCCGGCCGAAGCATCCGTACTCCTGGTGCCCGGTTGCCAGGGAGCTCCGGATTCTTCGCTTCGCTCAGAATGACATACAGAGCGCATCTTTTCACACCATAGATGATGTGCAAACCGTGACGCCGTCCAGCGTAGACCAAAGGAGATGACCATGCCGCCGCTCCCGTTGGCTGGAGTGCGAATCCTCGATCTGACGATGTTCATGGCTGGCCCGGTTGGCACCAAGCTCCTGGCGGATATGGGCGCGGAGGTCATCAAGGTCGAGTCGCCGGGCCACCCCGACCCCATCCGCATCCAGGCGCGCGGGGTGTATCCCCAGGGGGAGCCGGGCGAGCGCCCGTGGAACCGCTCGGGCATGATCAATGAGCGTGCCCGGAACAAGCTGGGCATCACCCTCGACCTGGCGTGTCCTGAAGGCAAGGCGGTCTTCCTGCGCCTGGTGGCGTGCAGCGACGTGGTCATGGAAAACTACCGGGCCGATGTCATGGAGAACCTGGGCCTCGGCTATGCCGCGCTGCGCCAGGCGAACCCCGGCATCATCCTGGTCTCCATCGCCAGCCAGGGCGTGGTCGGCCCGGAAGCCCTGTACCGCTCCTACGGCAACAACCTGGAAGACCTCGCCGGCATGACCCTGCTGAAGGGCTACGAAGACGAGGAGCACCCGTACCTGGTCAGCGGCGCCTACCCGGACCCGACGAGCGGCTTCCTGGGGGCCGGCGTGGTGGTCGCCGCCCTGCGCTATCGCCGGCTCAACGGGGTGGGGATGCACGTGGACTTTTCCCAGCGGGAAATGGCGACGGCCATGGTGGGCGACCTCTTCATGGACTACGCCATGAACCGGCGCCAGCCGCCCCGGTGGGGCAACGGCCACCCGTGGATGGCGCCCCACGGGTGCTATCCCTGCCAGGGCCGGGACAAATGGGTGACCATCGCGGTGGCAACGGACGCGCAGTGGCAACGGCTCTGTGCCGCCATCGGCAGGCCGGACCTGGCGCGGGATGAGCGGTTCGCCACGGGCGAGCGCCGCTGGCAGAACCGGAAAGCGCTGGATGCCGTGCTCACGGAGTGGACCCTGCAACGCGAGCATGTGGAGGCGATGGCGGCGCTCCAGCAGGCCGGCCTCGCGGCGGGCGCCGTCTATAACGTCGCGGAACTCTTCGCGGACCCCCACCTGGAGCACCGGGGCTTTTTCGAGGTGACCGAGGACCCGGACGCAGGGCTGCACCGGTACCAGGGGCGCCCGTGGAAGCTTTCCAAGACCCCCCTGGGCACCCGGACACCGGCGCCGCTCTTTGGCCAGCACAATCAGCAGGTCCTGGGCGGCCTCGTCGGGTTGGACGAACCGGAATTGCAGGAACTGGAGGTGAAGGGCGTTATCGGGACCATCCCCCAACCGCGTATCCCTGTGGAGATGACATAAGAACCCACTGCCGGTGGACCATCCGCGCGCAGGTTCCTGGAACGCATGCTGTGTGCCACTGATCATTAAAGAGAGGGAAAGAATACGATGAAGGCAACGTATATCGCGGCCCAGGGCGGCACTGACCAGTTTGTTTACGGTGAGATCCCCGAGCCAGCTATCGCGCCCGATGAGATCCTGGTGCGGGTGCGGGCCTGCGGGGTGAACCGGCTGGATGTCTTCGGGCGAGAGGGCTCGCACGGCGTGCGCATGCAGAGTCCCCAGCACGTGCTGGGCCTCGATCTGGCGGGTGAGGTCGAAGACGTCGGCAGCTACGTAGCCCACACCAAGCGGTTCAAGAAGGGCGACCGCGTCCTGGGCGTGGGCAGCGGGGGCACCTACGCCGAGTACGCGCGGGCCCCAATGGACCGTGTCCACCTGATGCCGGACTGGATGTCCTTTGAGGAGGCTGCGGCCATCCCCACGGTCTACGCGGCAGCCTGGCGGGCCATCGTGGTGCGGGCGCGTATCACCTTCGGCGAGGATGCGCTGGTGATGGCCGCGGGCAGCGGTGTGGGGACGGCAGCGATCCAGATCGCGAAGTATGCCGGCTGCCGGGTGCTGACCACAGCCAGCAGCGACGCCAAGCTGGAGAAGGCCAGGGCCCTCGGGGCCGACATTGGCATCAACTATAAAGAACACCCCGAGTTCAGCAAGCAGGTGCTGGAGCACACTGGGGGCGCCGGGGTCGATCTCATCTACGAGCACATCGGGCAGAGCGTGTTCGACCAGTGTTACCGGAGCCTGAAGCGGGGGACCGGGCGCCTGGTGACCAATGGCGTGACGTCGGGGCACCTGACGCAACTCCATCTCGGCCAGCTGTGGACGCGCGAGGTCAGCCTTATCGGCTCCACTATGCACCCGGAACTGGACCTCCCGGCCATCATGAAGGGGGTGGCAAGGAAGGCCCTGCGGGGCGTGGTGGACCGCGTCTTCCCCCTGAAGGATGCGGCGGAGGCCCACCGTGTCCTGGAGTCCAACGACTTCTTCGGAAAGCTGGTCCTGGTACCCTAAGGCCACAAGCCGGCCGCCTGCGGTCGTGGCCTTCCCGCCGGGAGGCCGGTCGCTCCCCGGAAGCGGTGCGCCGCAGGCGCCAGGGAAGGCGTGGAGGCTGGCCGAGAAGCCGGCCACTGGCCCCCCGGAGGGGACTACGACGTTCAGGAAAGGGGGAACGTCATGCCGGGACCCTTCCAGTGGATTATCTATGAGCAGAAGGGCCATATCGGGCACATCCGGTTGAACCGGCCCGAGAAGCTCAACTCGTACCACAACGGTGTGTTGTATGAGATGCTGGAGTGCTGGACCGAGATCCGCGATAACGACGATATCTGGGTGGCCGTGCTCTCGGCGGAGGGCCGCGGCTTCTGCGCGGGCCATGACATTAGCGGCGAGCGGGACCCGCGGCCGGGCCCCGAACCCCCCTCGATCCACTACGGCACCTTCGACCTGTACAAGCCCATCGTCACGGCCTGCCAGGGCTACGCCCTGGGGGGTGGCGCCAGCCTGGCCCTGGGCTGTGACATCCGCATCGTCTCCGAAGACTTTCAGTTGGGCTACCCGCAGCCGAGCTACGGCGCGATGTCCCTGGGCGGCCCCCAGCGCCTCCCCCGCATGACCCACTGGGGCAAGGCGATGGAGTGGCTGCTGACCGCCTCGCGCATCCCGGCGCAGGAATGCCTGCACTGGGGCCTGGTCAACAAGGTCGTCCCCAATGGCCAGCAACTCGATGCGGCCTTTGAGTTTGTCGAGGAGAAGATCCTCCCCAACGCCCCCATTCCCATCCGCCTGTTCAAGGAGGCCGCCGTCCGGGGCAGCCGCCAGCCGTACCTGGCGGAAGCGATCCAGGTTGGCATGCTCGTGGCCGCCAAGAACCGGGGCACCGCCGACGCCGAGGAAGGGATACGCGCTTTCCGGGAACGGCGCAAGGCTGCCTGGACCGGCCGCTAGTGCCTCATCAGGCATGAACTGATGGGGAAGACTGCCGCCGTGAACAGCGGGCCCGCCCTTCAGGGCGGTGGGATGGCACCCACCCCAGGAGCATTGACAGAGCGCTAGACCGCCGGTGAGCAGCACGGTCCCCCCCGCCCCCCTCCCGCTCCTGCACATGGGGGAGCGGGGACACGGGGGTGAGGGAGCGGCGGCCTGCCATCTCCCCGCGAGGGGCCTGCATCAGCAGAGGAAGAGAGAGGGAGACGTATGATTACTGGGAGGGATGTCCTGCTCACGGAAAAGCGCGATCATATCTACATCATGACGATCAACCGTGAAGAGCGCCGCAATGCCATGAGCTCGGAGTTCATGGAGCGGTGGGCCGAAGAGTGGGAGCGCTTCGATGAAGATGACGACCTCTGGGTGGCCATCTTCACGGGGACGGGCGACGTCGCGTTCTCCGCAGGCCACGATATGAAAGAGGACATCGAGGGCGACGTGCGAGGGGGCGCGTATCGGAGCCGGAAGGCCCCTCCCCGGCGGCGCCCGCACCCCGACGTGCTGACGTGGAAGCCCACCATCGCCGCCGTCAACGGCTACTGCCTGGCCGGGGGCTGGATGCTGGCCCAGTCCTGCGATGTCCGTATCGCGGCGGAGCACGCGAGCTTCGGCATCCCGGAGGTGAAGTGGAACCTGCCGGCGGGCTTTGCCGCCCAGCCGGAGTACCTCGTCTCCCTGGGGGTGGTCTGCGAGATGTTGCTGTGGGGCCGCAGCATCTCGGCCCAGCGGACCTATGAGATCGGCTTTGTGAACAAGGTCGTGCCGAAAGCAAAGCTGATGGACGAGGCGCTGGAGTGGGCCGAGTACATGTGTACCCTGGGCCAGGATGCGGTCCGCGCCCACAAGCAGATGATCTACCGGGGCCGCAATATGTCGGTGGCCGAGTTGAACGCGCTGGGCCGCGACCTCTTCTACTGGTATCCCGCGAAGAAGGGTGTGGTGTGGGACGCCGCGGAAGGCCCTCGCGCCTTCGCCGAGCGGCGGGCTCCCAAGTACCAGTAAGCTGGCGGACGGCGCGCCGCTGGGCCGCAGGACCGAGCACCGCGTCCCTGATGGAGTGTGGCGCGCTGAAGTGTGGAGCGATGCGCGCGCTTCCCGGTGGAGGTCACCCGCGGTCCCGCGCAGGGAGGATCCCGTGCAGAAGGCCGAGCCCCGGAGCCACTGGGACGTCGAGACGGATGTGGTCGTCGTCGGCTATGGCTTCGCGGGTGGGGTGGCGGCGGTGGCAGCGCATGACCGGGGCGCCCAGGTGCTCGTGCTGGAGAAGATGCCGTACCCTGGAGGTATCTCCATGCTCTCCGCCGGGAGCGCCGTCATCACCGACGACGCGGAACAGGCCTTCCAGTACCTCCAGCGCACCAACGCCGGCACGACCCCAGACCCCGTGCTCCGGGCCTTCGCCCAGGAGATGGTGGGGCTCCCGGCCTGCGTTGAGGAGTTGGCCGCGGTCAGCCACGCCCAGGTAGAGGTGCAACACGGTCGGGGCGGTCCCTATCCCTTCCCCGGCACCAGGAGCCTGGGCTATGTCCGTATCGCTGCGGTCCCTGAGTTCACCGCTTTCCCCTGGGGCCAGGGCTTACGGGGCGGGGCGCGCCTCTATAAAGTCGTGGCGGACAACGTCTCGGTCCGGGGGGTGCGGGTGTGGCTGGACACGGCCGCTGAGGAACTACTGTGTGCCCCGGACGGCACGGTGGTTGGGCTCAAGGCCAGGCAGCAGGGCCGGGCGGTGGCTATTCGGGCGCGACGGGGCGTGGTGTTGGCCTGTGGTGGGTTCGAGCACTCCGAGGCGCTCAAGCGGCAGTACTTTCCGGCCCAGCCCGTCTACGGCGTTGCCGCCCTGGGCAATATGGGCGACGGTATCCTCATGGCCCAGAAGGCGGGCGCCGCCCTCTGGCACATGTGGCACTACCACGGCTCCTATGGCTTCAAGTTCCCCGACTTCCCGACCGCTTTCCGGACTGCCGTCATCGGCCCCAGGGCCACGGGCCAGCCGGTCCCGTGGATCGCCGTGAACAAGCTCGGGAAACGGTTCATGGACGAGTTTCCCATTTACCTTCAGGACACCGGCGCGCGACCGATGGAGCACTACGATACCCGAATCCAGGACTTTCCCGCCATCCCCGCCTACCTGCTGTTCGACGAGGCCGGACGCAGGATGGGGCCGATCGGTCTGGGCGCCAGTAACGAGCCGCAATATATCTACGAGTGGAGCCAGGACAACCTGCGGGAAGTGCAACGGGGCTGGATTGCCTGCGCCGATACCTGGGAGCAACTCGCCCACCAGGGAGGGCTCAGCCCCACCATGGTCCAGCAGGCCGTAGCGCGCTGGAACTCCCAGTGCCTGGCGGGAGGTGATCCCGACTTCGGCCGGCTGCCGGAGACGATGATGCCGCTCCAGGAACCTCCGTATTACGCGGTGCAGATCTGGCCGGTAGTCTCCAACACGCAGGGAGGCCCGGTGCATGACGAGCGGCAGCGGATCTTGGACTCCTTCGGACAACCCATCCCGCGCCTCTACAGCGCAGGAGAGCTGGGTTCCATCTTCGGCCACCTGTACCTCGGGGGCGGGAATATCGCCGAGTGCTTCATCGGCGGCCGGATCGCCGGAGCCGGTGCTGCACAGGAAGAACCGGGCTAAGGCGTGCCGAACCGTTCACCGAGTTCGTCCCGGCACCAGGCTGGGTCGGACCTTTCGCAGGACAAGGGGGAAGGCGATGGTAGCGTTACCGGGCTTGGCCCGCACTCTGAAGGTTGCGTTGCTCCTGGGTGCGTCCGTGCTGCTCGCCGCCTGTACGGGCGCTGCTCCTACCACGGAGGCACCGACAACGGAGGCGCCGAAGACCGAGGCGTCGCCGACGGCGAAGGACGAGGGCAAGCCCAAGTACGGGGGCATCCTGACCGCGGTGGAGACATTGACCCTCGACCAGGTCCACATCGACGCGCACCTGAGCCGGGGCAGCCCGGCCATTAGCGTACATGGCAACATCCACGGCTACATCCTGGCCGAGGACATGCAGAACCGCGGCACCATCACCGGCGACCTCGCCACCTCGTGGCAGTCCAGCCCCGATGGGCTGACCTGGACCTTCACGATCCGGGACGGCTTGCAGACCCACAAGGGCAAGCCCTTCAGCGCGGAGGACATCGCCTACAACATCAACCGCACGATCCAGCGGCCCAACAAGCTCAACTTGTTCCGGACCGGCTGCATGAAGACCCTGGCGAAAGAGGCCAAGGCCCCCGACAAGACCACGGTGGTGGTCACGCTCCTGGACCGCTCGCCGGCCTTCCTCGCCTGCGTGTCCGACCCCCACATGTTCATGCAGCCCAAGTACATCCTGGAGGACATTGACGGGCCGGGGAAGGGGCGTCCCATGCGCCCGGAGGAGATCGACGGGGTAGGCCCCTTCCAGTTTGTGGCGACGGCAGAGCGAAGTCACTGGGAACTCAAGCGCTCGGCCAGCTTTTTCAAGCAGGGGCTGCCGTACCTGGACGGCCTGCGGTTCGTTGACCTGCCCGACGCCTCGTCCAAGATAGCGGCCTTCCGCACCCAGCGCATCGACATGTTCCAGAAGTTCGCCACCACGCCGCGCCCGTCGGAGGCCAAGGCGCTGAAAGCGGAGTTTGGGGACAAGATCACGCTCCAGCCTGGGGTGGCGCCCTCGGGCCCGCCTTTCCAGTTGAACTGGAAGCGGCCGCCGCTGGACGACATTCGGGTGCGCGAGGC
>JACQUQ010000080.1 GCA_016210175.1 Chloroflexota bacterium
GGGTATGGAAGCGCACCATCATGGACCTCGGGTCCTTCGCTCCGTAGCGCTCCTTGGCGATGCGGGCCCACAGCCGCCGGGCGGCCCGAAACTTGGCGATCTCCTCGAGAAAGTTGTTGTAGGAGACGAAGAAGAACGACAGCCGCGGCGCGAACTGGTCGAACTCCAGGCCCGCCTGCAGCGCCGCGTCGCAGTAGGCTATGGCGTCCGCCATGGTGAAGCCCAGCTCCTGGGCGGCGGTGCAGCCGGCCTCCCGCATGTGGTAGCCGCTGATGCTGATGGTGTTCCAGCGCTGCACATGTTGGGAGCAGAACTGGAAAATGTCGGTGATGATGCGCATGGAGGGGCTGGGCGGGTAGATGTAGGTGCCGCGAGCGATGTACTCCTTGAGCAGGTCGTTCTGGACCGTGCCCTCCAGTTTGTTCCAGTCCACTCCCTGGCGTCGGGCTAGGGCCAGGTAAAAGGCCAGCAGCACCGAGGCCGTCGCGTTGATGGTCATGGAGGTGCTGACCTTGTCCAGGGGGATCTGGTCGAACAGGACCTCCATATCCCGCAGGCTGGAGATGGGCACGCCCACCTGGCCCACCTCTCCCTCGGCCATGGGATGGTCGCCGTCATAGCCGCACTGGGTGGGCAGGTCGAAGGCGATGGAGATGCCCGTTTGCCCCTGCTCCAGGAGGAAGCGGTAGCGCCGGTTGGATTCCTCCGCGGAGGCGAAGCCGGCGTACTGGCGCATGGTCCAGAAGCGGCCGCGATGCATGGTCGGCTGCACGCCGCGGGTGAAGGGGAACTCGCCGGGGTAGCCGATGTCTTCGTTATAGTCCAGCTCTGCCAGATCTTGCGGAGTGTAGATCGGCTCCAGCGGCAGGCCGCTGCTGGTCGTGAACGCGGCTTGCCGCTCAGGATTGCGGGTGACTGCCGGTTGGTAAGTGCGCTGGCGCCACTCTTCTTTGCTGCTGGACATGGTGTTCCCTTTCCTACCGGGCTGCTCCACTCCAGGGAGATTTGCCCACGCCGCCGCGTGGCGAGCACAGAATCGCGCCTCCGGCGCTGACCAGCCGAATTTTGGCCCTATTGTAAGCTTCCGTTCCTGGGGTGTCAATCGGGTGTGAGAAGCCGGGCCAGACGGTCGATGCGCTGAGGGGGAGAGCGCCCAGGGCGCCGTTGACAGCGTCCCCGCCGGGACCTATACTCCGGGGCAACATCCGCCCTGCTCTTGGAGGATGCGGCGCGCGTCCGGGGCGGACCGGGTGCAGCGTGGGCCAAGCTCCCGGCGGGAGGGCGACGAAGCGGTGCGGTTGCAAGGAAAAGTGGCCCTGGTGTGTGGGGCCTCGGGCCGGATCGGGCAGACGGTGGCCCTGCTCTTTGCCCAGGAGGGGGCGGCGGTCGCCCTGAACGCGCGCCGGGCCGAGGCCCTGGAGCCCGTGCGGGAGGCCATTACGGGGGAGGGCGGCCGCGCCCTGGCGCTACCGGCGGACGTGACGGAGGAGACGGGCGCTCGCGCGGCGGCGGCCCGGACCGTGGCCGCCTTTGGTCGGCTGGACGTGCTGGTGTACGCCGTCGGGGGCTACCTCTCCGGGGACCTTGCCTCCCAGGAGACCAGCGAGGCCGACTGGGACACCCTGGTGCGGCTGAACCTCAAGGGCGCCTTCCTGGCGACCAAGCACGCCCTCCCGGAGATGGCACGGGGCGGGGGGGGCAGCGCGGTGCTGCTCTCGGCGTCCCGGCGGGCGCGCCGGTACGGGAACGTGGCCTACAGCGCGGCCAAGGAAGGTCTCCTGGGGCTGGTGCTGCGGCTGGCCCAGGAGTACCGGGACCAGAACGTGCGGGTCAACGCCCTCCTGCCCTATTCCGTGAGCGCAGGCCCCGAGCGGCTGCGCATTACCCCCCGCGCCGAGCCAGTGCATGCTGGCGGCCTCCCGGAGGATATCGCCTACGCCGCCCTGTTCCTGGCCTCCGACGAGGCCCGCTTCATTACCGGGGTCGCGCTGCCGGTGGATGGCGGGAGCGACCGGTAGCCCGGTGGCGGTGTTCGGTGGGGCGTCGCCCTCCGTGGCCGCCCGGAGTGCGGCGCGGCGCCCTGCCGCGCAGCGACGGCCATGCTGGGGCGCGCTGGGGTCTTGTGCCCGAAGGAGGCTTACAGTACAATAGGCAGCAACCTCGCCGTTCAGGAGGGCAGGTTCTTTTCTCGCGGCGCGCTGTCGCGGTCGGTTGTTTATCACTCTGCGAAGAGGGAGGGCCCGGTATTGCATAGGTTCGACTACTTCGCTCCGACGACCGTCGCCGAGGCGGTCAATATCCTCCGTAGTCAGGGCGAGGGCGGCAAGGTCATCGCCGGGGGTACGGATCTGGTACCGCAGATGAAGGAGCGGGGGCGGCACCCCAAGTATGTGGTCAGCCTCAACCGCATCCCGGAGATCCAGGGCATTGAGGTGCGCAATGGGCAGGGCCTGCGGGTCGGTGCGGCCACCAGGTGCTGGGCCATCCGCAACCACCCCGTGGTGGTGGAGCAGTACAACATCCTCGCCCAGGGCGCGGCGCTCATCGGCTCCATCCAGACGCAGAACCTTGCCACCATTGGCGGCAACGTCTGCAATGCCATCCCCTCGGCGGATGCGGTCCCCGCGTTCATCGTTGCGGGCGCGCAAGCACGCATCATCGGCCCCAACGGTCAGCGCACGGTTCCCCTGGAGGAGGTCTTCGTCGGTCCCAACCGCACCATCCTGGCGCCCGACGAGATCCTCACGGATTTGCTCATCCCGGCCCCGCTGCCGCGTAGCGCCGGGGTCTATCTCCGGCACTGTCCCCGCAAGGAGTTGGACATCGCTATCGCCGGGGTGGGGTCCTACGTGCAGTTGGACGAAGCCAAGGCGACCTTCACCCACGCGCGTATCTGTCTGAGCGCCGTGGCGCCGGTGCCGCTGCGGGCGCCCCGCGCCGAAGCCGCGCTCATCGGCAAGCCCGCGACCGCCGAAACCATCGCTGCCGCCGCGCAGGTCGCCGCGGAGGAAGCCCGCCCCATTACCGACATGCGCGGGACGGTGGAGTTCCGCCGGCACCTGGTCAAAGTCTTGACCGAGCGCACCGTGACCCAGTCCGTGGAGCAGATCCGGGCGCGGGCGTAGTGGCCTGTCAATCCTGTTTTGATGGGTTCCATCCCGCCGCCCTGAA
>JACQUQ010000072.1 GCA_016210175.1 Chloroflexota bacterium
CTTCAGGGCGGCGGGGTGGAACCCCTCAAAGGAGGGTTGACAGAGCACTAAACTAAAGCCAAGGTGGGATCTACATTCCTCACGGTCGGTGTCTGCGAGTTTCACCTTGGCTTTAGTTTAGGGTGTCTCCGCACACCAGTCGCAGCCTACGTCGGCCTCTGGCCGGCGTCAACTCCGGGAGCGACCGGGCAGGTCGTACTGTTACGCTCTTTGCCGTGGGACGCCAGCGACCTCGCTCCTCCCAGGAGCCGTTGGGGCCTCCTCACGCACGGTTGCCACGAGAGCGGGAGCGCATCCCACGCTCCAGAGTGTGTTGGCGCCCCGGTTCCTTGAGCGTGTCGCAAGGCTTGTCCTGAGCCCTTCGGCTGCGCTCAGGGTAAACTCTGCCGAAGGGAACCGGGGTTGCCTTCGACACGCTCAGGCAACCCCGGTTGCAGACCGGCCTGAGCGATCCCGTTCCCCTTGTTCGCCTTATCACCACGTGTCTGGTACAATGACGGGGGCATGGTGTGCATGACATGCTGCCGCCATCTCCCCGCGGCGCCGCCCCGGTGACCGCCCCCTCCTGTGCGCAGCGTCAACCTGATGAAGAACTGAGGAAGCATGATCCGACCGTTGCGGAATATTGCCATTATCGCCCACGTGGACCACGGCAAGACCACCCTGGTGGATGCCCTGCTCAAGCAGAGCCACGTCTTCCGCGAGCACGAGCAGGTGGGCGACCTGATCATGGACTCGAACGAGCTCGAGCGGGAGCGCGGGATCACCATTCTCGCCAAGAACACCGCGGTCATGTTCGAGGGCGTCCGCATTAACATCGTGGACACCCCCGGCCACGCCGACTTCGGGGGCGAGGTCGAGCGGGTGCTCAACATGGCCGACGCCTGCCTATTGCTGGTGGACGCCGTCGAGGGGCCGATGCCGCAGACCCGCTTCGTGCTGCGCAAGGCGCTGGAGATGGGCCTGAAGGCCAACGAAGTGGTCAACAAGATCGACCGTCCCATGGCCCGCCCCGCCGAGGTGGTCGAGCTTACCCAGGACCTGTTCCTGTCGCTCGCCACTGACCCCGACCAGCTGGACTTCCCCATCCTCTACACCAACGCCAAGGCCGGCACGGCCACCCCTGACCCGGATGTGCCCGGCGTCTCTATGGAACCGCTGTTCCGGGCCATCCTGGACACCGCGCCGGCGCCGGTGGTCGAGGTGGACGGGCCGTTCCAGTTGCTGGTGACGGCGCTGGAGTACGACACCTACCGGGGCAAGATCGCCATCGGGCGCGTCTTCCGCGGCACGGTCCACCCCGGCGATAGCGTTATCCGTATTGACCGCGAAGGCCGCCAGAGCCGCGCCCGCGTCAACCAGGTGTTCAGCTTCTTGGGGCTGAAGCGCCAGGAGGTCGCGGAGGCGCTGGCCGGCGACATCGTGGCGATCAGCGGTGTCGAAGGGGTCAATGTGGGCGAGACCATCGCCGACGCTGCCACCCCCGAGGCGCTGCCGACCATCGCCATCGACGAGCCGACGGTGCAGATGACCTTCGGCGTGAACACCTCGCCGTTCGGCGGGCAGGAGGGGCGCTTCTGCACCTCCCGTCAGATCCGGGAGCGGCTGTACCGCGAGCTGGAGACCAACGTCAGCCTGCACGTGGCCGATACCGACAATGCCGACGTGTTCCTGGTATCGGGCCGCGGCGAGCTGCACCTGAGCATCCTGATCGAAGTGCTGCGCCGTGAGGGCTACGAGCTGGAGGTGTCCCGCCCGGAGGTCATCACCAGGATGGTGGACGGGCAGCTGCACGAGCCCTACGAGCACCTGGTGATCGACACAGAGGAGACCTATATCGGCGCGCTGACCGAGGCGCTGGCCAAGCGCGGCGCGGCGATGGAGAACCTGCACCACGATGGCCGCGGCGGCGTACGCCTGGAGTTCACCATCCCCACCCGCGGGCTGATCGGCTTCCGCAATGCTTTCCTGACCCTGACCGCGGGCAACGGCACCATGAGTAGCCTGCTGCTGGGCTACCGCCCCTGGGCGGGCAAGCTCCGCAGCAACCGCAACGGGGCGTTGGTGGCCTTCGAGGATGGCGTGGCCGTGACCTACGGGCTGGCGAATGCCCAGGAGCGCGGCGTCACCTTCATCGAGCCGGGCACCAGGGTGTACGAGGGGATGATCGTGGGGCTGCATGCCCGCGACACCGACCTGGCAGTGAATGTCTGCAAAGAGAAGAAGCAGACCAACATGCGGTCCTCCACCGCGGAGATCCAGGTGCGGCTGACGCCTGCGGTGAAGCTGAGCCTGGAGCAGGCGCTGGACTTCATCAACGAGGATGAGTTGGTCGAAGTCACGCCGCAGAGCTTCCGGCTGCGCAAGCGGCTGCTCAAGGCCGAAGACCGGGCCAGGGCCCGCAAGCAGGCGACCGCCGTCATCGGGTAACTGGAGGCCTCACCCCCACCCCACGGGCACCCCCGCTCCAGCGCGGAGCGGGGGTTTTCTTTGGCCACGGAGCTTGGCGTGGCGTGGATTTCCTTGGTGGCGGCGGGCCGGTTTCGAGATCGTGTTCGCGCTCGGCCGGGAGGGGCACGTAGCGGCTTCACCCAGGTGCATCACGCTTCGGGATGGGGCGAGGGGCCAGAAGTGGGGCCAGCAACCTGCCCCGGACTACGGCTCCGCCGTGCCGCGGGTGTCCGCCGCCGCACTACGGCGCACCCGCGCTGCGCGCCGCAATGTGGTGCGCAGCGCTTGACAGATCCGGATTCTCCCGCTACGATGCGGCCATGAAACAGCAATCGCAGCACCACCAGATCGGTCGGTCCCGCTGGCGCTGGTTGCCGCGGTATACCCTACGGTGGCTGCTCCTGGTCGCTACCATCCTCGGGGGGCAGGTGGTCGGTCTGGCGGCGCCGGTACACGCCGAAGGCGAGCGTACCCACACCGTCGCCCCCGGAGAGAACCTTTTCCGGATCGCATTGCGCTACGGGCTTTCCGTCCAGGCGCTGGCCGCAGCGAACGGCATCGGTGACCCCAGTCTGATCTGGGCGGGACAGGTCCTGGTGATCCCGGACGACACATCCGCGCCGCCGGCGCAGCCCGCCGCGGTCGATCCCATCCCCTCCCTGAGTATTGCGTCTCCCCCGGAGGCGACCCCTGCCGGGACCGCTCATGTCGTGCGCCCCGGCGAAACCCTCTTCCGCATCGCCCGCCAGTACGGGGTTTCCCTCCAGGCGCTGGTCCAGGTCAACGGCCTGGCCGACCCCAGCCGTATCCAGGCCGGGCAGGTCCTCACCATCCCCCAGGGCACCCAGGTGGAAGGTGGCAGCCCGACGCCGCCCCCCAGCTTCGAGGGCGTTGACTTCTCCCCCGCGCCCTACTTCCGCATCACCCACTACTGTATCCACGGGCACATGGCCAGCGGCCGCTGGACGTACCTGGGCGCGGTCGCGGCGGACGCCAGCATCTTTTCCCTGGGCACGCAGCTGCTTATCGAGGGACTGGGCTACTTCACGGTCGAGGACCGCTTCGCCTGGGATGGGCGCGAGTTCCGGTTGGACGTGTGGGTGCCCACGTGCGAGGAAGCCCTCCAGCGCGGCGTGCAGTACCGACGGGTATTCCAGGTAATCTGGCCGTAGCGGCGCTCCGCGTGCGCGTTGGGGTGACGGGTTAGGGGCGGCGGGTGAGGGTGCGGGCGCGCAGCGCCCGGTGGTGCTCGTGGCACAGTTCGAGGGGAGAGGCATCCAGTTCGGCCACGCTCCGGCTGGGGTGCAGGGCGCAGGCCGGATAGAGGCAGTGCTCCAGTCCGAAGGTGTGGCCCAGGTCGTGGACGGCCTGCCGCAGGATGCGCGTGTAGCAGCGGTCCAGGTCCGGGTGCCCCAGGCGGTAGAGGGAGATGAGGGCCTTGCGGCCGTAGCGTTGCCCTTGCCCGAAGATGAACGGGGTATCGTGCGTGGTCAGGTCATCGGCCAGGATACCCAGCAGCTTGAGCGCATCCCTGGGCATCAGGTGGTTCATGTGCTGGAGCAGGGCATCGGCCAGGAACTGCCCGCGGTGGGGCGCGTAGGCCTCCTCCGGTGGCTCATGGTGGGGGAGCACGTGGACCGGATGGTCGAACCACTCGGGCAGGTCCAGCGCCAGCCGGTCGGTCACCCACAGGGGGACATCGGTATAGGGTAGCAGGTAGAGGGTGTTGTGCATCGCCCCACCATCTCCCGGTGATCCCCCACGGTCAGGGGGCAGCGATGCCCCGCGCATCGCTACCCCAGCTCCTCGGGGGCGGTTTGCAGGACCGCTTTGATGCAGCCCTGGTCCCGGCGGTTGAACAGATCGTACCCCACCAGCACGTCATCCAGCGGCAGCACGTGGGTGAGCAGGAAAGCGGGGTCCACCTGGCCGCTGAGCACGTACGCGATCAGCCTGGGGATGTAGGTCCGGTGGTTGCACACGCCCTGCCGCCAGGTCACGTTCTTGCTGAAGGCCTGGACCAAGGGGAAGTGGGCCGCTTCCTGGCCGTAGGACCCCACCACGGCGATGGTCCCGGCCTTGCGGACGGCCTCCACTGCCCAGAGCAAGGCCTGGATCGGCTGGTGCTTCCCCTCACGGTTCACCGCCTCCGCGCCCACGGCATCGATGCAGCTCTCAGCCCCGAGTCCGCCGGTGCGCTCGCGGATGGCCTGGACCGGGTCGGTCTTCCGGAAGTCGATGGTTTCGGCCTGGTTCTCCTGCCGGGCCAGGTCCAGGCGCTCCTCGATGCCATCCACGGCGATGACGCGGGTTGCTCCGAGCAGGCGTGCGCTCTTCTGCGCACACAGCCCCACCGGGCCACAGCCGAACACCACGACCACATCCCCCGGCCGTATCCCGGCCAGCTCCGCGGCCATGAAGCCCGCGGGGAAGACATCCGTGAGCATGACCGCTTCTTCATCCGCCAGCGCATCGGGGATCACGAGCGGCCCGGTGTTGGCGAAGGGCACCCGCACCAGCTCTGCCTGCCCGCCGGGGTAGGCGCCCGCCTGCTCCGGGCCGCCGAACCACCCCGGCGTCTTGCTCGGGGTAGCGTTGTCACACTGGGAGAAGTCCCCGCGGCGACAGAAGAAGCACCAGCCGCAGGCGATCGTCGTGGGCACCAGCACCCGGTCGCCCTCCTGCAACGAGGTCACGTCGGGGCCGAGTTGCTCCACCACCCCCACGAACTCGTGGCCCAGGATGGTGCCCGGCTTCATACCGGGGAGCGTCCCATGCAAGATATGGAGGTCCGTGCCGCAGATAGCCGCCGCAGTCACCCGCACAATGATGTCCTGGGAGTGCCGGATCTGGGGGTCTGGCACCTCTTCGTAGCGGAGGTCGTGGGGGCCGTGGTACACCACCGCCTTCATGCCGCACTCCTTTGCCCCAGCACATGGGGATCGGGACGAAGGCCCGGTAGCGGCGTCCCGAGGTGGATGGCGTCAGTTGACGCTGTGGCTATGCTCTGACATGGTACAAACGAGTGGCTGCCGTGGGGTGGCAAGGGCGCGCGCCGCGACTTCTGTGGCAAGCTGGCTGGCCGGTGCCCGCAGATGGTCTCCCAGGGACCCCGGCGCTCGCTCCGGCCACAAGGTCGCCACCCTGCTGGCCTGCTCCAACCGGAAAAAAAAGGCCCGACCGGAGGATCTTGCCAACCCCGGCGGAAACGCGTATAATGAATTCGCAGCTGTCGGGATGTCGGCAGAGGGAGTACGTGCGTATGCCGAGGTGGTGGAATCGGTAGACACGCTACCTTGAGGGGGTAGTGCCCGTAAGGGCGTAGGAGTTCAAATCTCCTCCTCGGCACCACCCAGCATCCCGAGACCGGGTAGCGGACAGCGGCGTCAGTGTTCCAGCACATGCGGGAGTGGCTCAGGGGTAGAGCGTCTCCTTGCCAAGGAGAAGGTCGCGAGTTCAAATCTCGTCTCCCGCTCCA
>JACQUQ010000002.1 GCA_016210175.1 Chloroflexota bacterium
AAATACTCTCCAATCGTGCACCCCTAATAGGCGGCTATGTACTGCATCGCCGCCGATTCCGAGGCGGATGCCGCAACCACGATGGTGTGCTCCATGGCCCCGTACTGCTCCAGGATGCCCGCCACCTGGGCGATCTTCGCCGCCTTCTGGCCGATGGCGACGTAGATGCAGATGAGGTCGCCACCCTTCTGGTTGATGATGGCATCGAGGGCGATGGCGGACTTGCCAGTGGAGCGGTCGCCGATGATCAGCTCCCGCTGGCCCCGGCCGATGGGGATCATGGCGTCGATGGCCTTGATGCCGGTCTGGACCGGGGTGTCCACCGACTTGCGGGTGACGACGTTGGGGGCAACCCGCTCGACCGGGCGGGTCTTGGCGGTCACGATGGGTCCTTTGCCGTCAATGGGACGCCCCAGCGCATCCACCACCCGGCCGATGAGGGCCTCCCCGACCGGCACCTCCGCGATGCGGCTCGTGGACCGGACCTCCATGCCCTCACGGATGTGCCGGTAGTCACCCAGCAGGATGGCGCCGACGCTCTCCTCTTCCAGGTTCAGCGCGATGCCAATCGTCGGCGTCGTGCTGCCTGCCGGGGGCGGGAACTCCAGCAATTCGCTGTAGCGCGCGCCGCGCAGGCCGTGGATGCGAGCGATGCCGTCGCCCACCTCCACGACGGTCCCGACCTCGACGGCCGTCACCGCCGCGCCGAAGCGTTCGATCTGCTCCCGCAGAACGGATGCAATATCCTCGGCTCGAATGGCCATTGCGTCGTACCTCCGCGCGGCTCACCCCCACCGGTGTGGGGATGGAGTTCCACCTGCGATGTTATCCGTGCCCATGGGTTCCAGCCCACCGCCCGCAAAGGCGGGCCCGCCGTTGACGGCGGCAGTCTTCCCCGTCAGTTCATCCCTGACGAAGCCCCTAACGCGCCTGGCCCACCAGCGTGCGCCGGAGTTGGACCAAGCGGGTGCGGGCGCTGCCGTCGATCAGTTGGTCGCCGATCTTCGCAATCAGCCCGCCGAGGATGTCCGGGTCCACCTTGGCCCGGAGGACGATCTGCTTTCCGGTCAGGGCCGAGAGCCGCTGCGCCACCTGCTGCTGCTCCGCCTCGCTCAGGGGCACCGCCGTGGTCACCTCGGCATGGGCAATGCCCTGCGCCTCATCGACCAGCGCCGCGAACTCTCGGGCGAGCTCCGGGGCCAGGCCCAGCCGGCGTTTGCTGATGAGCAACAAGGCGAGGTTGAGGGCAATGGGGTGCAGGTCGCTGAACTGCCCCCGGGCCAGCTCTTCCTTCACGTCGAAAGGTACCCGCGGGCTGTCCATCACGGCGGCCAGGGTCTCATCCTGGGCTGCTGCGCTGATGCGTTCCAGGTCGGCCCGCATGTGCGCAAAGAGGCCCTGCTCTGCCGCGATCTGAAACACCGCCTGGGCATAGCGCTTGGCCGATACGCCGTCTGCCATACCGGCTCCTTAGGATGGGCTGCGGCGCCCATCGCCGCTGCCGCTGGTCTCCAGCACATCTACGATGAGGCGCTGGTGCTTGGACCGGTCCAGCTCCTGCTGGATAACCCGCTCGGCGGCCAGCACCGCCAGGTCCACGAACTGCCGGCGCAACTCGTTCATGGCCATCTCGCGCTCCAGCGTGATCTCGGCGCGGGCACGGTTGATGATGGCCTCGGCCTCTTTGCGGGCCTCCTCGCGGGCCTGCTCCTTCATCTGCTCGCCCAGTTGGGCAGCCTGCTGGAGGATGGCCTGACCCTCCCGACGGCCCTGCTCGATCTGCTCTTGCACCTGCTGCTCGGCGCGGGTCGCCTGGCGGCGCATCTGCTCCGCCGCCTCCAGGCTCTCCCGAATCCGCGCGGACCGCTCATCCAGCATGCGGACTACCGCCGGTAAAGCGAAGGCACGCAGGATCACCAGGAGCAGCGCCACGTTGACGATCTGCGCAACCAGCCCCGGAAGATTAATACCGAGGGCTTCCACAGACAAACCCCCTTCTCCAGTGGCCCTGAACCTGCGCCCGGTCCGCCACGTTCCCGCCTTGGAACCCGCGGCCCGGCGCGCACGAGGACACCAGGGCGCCCCGTGCGTTCGCTAGACGAACTTGATAATCAGGGCAACCACCAGAGCGTAAATAGCGATAGCTTCCGCGAAGGCGATGGCCAGAATCATGTTGGTCTGGATAAAGCCTCGGGCCTCCGGGTTGCGTCCGATCGCTTCCATCGCACGCCCCCCCAGCATCCCAATGCCGATGGCTGGGCCAATGGCGCCGACCCCCATGGCCAGACCTGCGGCCAGCAACTTCGCCGCTTCTGCATCCATACGAACTGTCCCTCCTCTACGTGTTTCCTCTTGCCCAGTCGAAGGTTTAGTGGTGGGCAGTCTCCGGCACAGGGTGCGCCTCGTGGTGCTCCTCGCCGTGACCGCTCACCGCCATAACGCCGAACACCAGGGTCAGCCCGGCGAACACCAGCGCCTGCACAAACCCCACAAAGAGCTCCAGCCCGAAGAAGGGCAGCACCGCCACCCACGGTACCAGGAAGGTGATCACCCCCAGCAGCACCTCGCCCGCGAACATGTTGCCGAAGAGACGGAAGGTGAAGCTGATCACGCGGGCGAACTCAGAGACCAACTCCAGCAGCCCCACGAAGAAGGCGATAGGCCCGCTGAAGTTCAGGAACTTGCCCAGGTACGCCATGCCCAGCGCCTGCAACCCCCACTTTTCCACGAAGAACATGGCCACCAGGGCCAGGGCCAGCGTCGTGTTCAGATCGGTGTTGGCTGCCCGCAGCAGCGGGACGAACACCCCTGCGATACCGCTGGCCGCTTCCTCCTCCGCCGCCGGGGCCATGGTGGCCTGGCTTGCGCCGGTTACGGTGGTCGCCGCGGCGTGGGCCTCCTCCGCTCCGCTGATGAAGGGGACATACCCGATGCGCAGCCCGCCGATGGTGGTCAGTTCCTCGAAGTGGTGGGCGGCCTCGCCGTGCTCCGGGGCCTGGATGACCCCCAGGCTCAGGTAGCCCGGCAGCAGTCCCAGCCACGCATTCCCAAGCACGAACAGGAAGATGGTGGCGATGAGGGGGAAGAAGCGGCGCCCGTTCTCCTGCCCGGCCACGCCGGTGACGAAGTTCAGCAGCGCCTCGACGAGGAACTCAACCAGGTTCTGGAGCCCACGGGGCACCAGACTCATCCGCTCATAGCTGAAGCCGCTGGTCGCCTTGTAGAAGATACCGGTGAGGACCAGGATCGTCACCCAGGTCGCCAGGATGGTGTTGGTGATAGGGAACCCGGCCACCGAGGCGATTTTCCCGGCGGGGATGTGGATTTCCTCCATGGGCCCGCGGAAGAAGAAGCCGGCCACCAGGAGCCCCAGTATGGCCGCGATGACGAGCCAACGGTTCACCGTTGTTCCTCCCTCTGGTCCTCGGGTCGTGGCTCGGAGGACGCCCCCAGCCGGGCTTCCAGTTCCCAGGCGCTCATCCCCGCCCCGGCCTCCTGCCGCCCGGCATCGGGGGCCGGCCCGTCCGGGGGCGCCGCGGTCGGGTCCTCCGGCTCTTCTCGCTCCGGCCCGCCTTCGGCCGCGGCGCGCGCCGCACGCGCTGCCGCGATCGCGGCGGCATCGGCGGCGGTGTACGCCGCATCCGCCTCAACAGCTGCGGAGACCATGCGATAGAGCCCGACGAAGGCGGCGGTTAACCCGAGGAGTAAACCAACCAGGGTAAACAAGGGGAGCGTGTTGAGCGTCTGGTCCAGCCACAGCCCGGCCAGGATGCCCACGGTGATGCAGAGGGCCACGTACCAGCCCAAGGCCATCAGCCGCATGGGCCCAGTCAGGCGTCGCATCACGCCCCCTCACCCCCCGACTTTGCGCAGTATATCACATGCCCTGGGGGGGATCAACTCTTTCGCCCGTGGTTCGGACAAACTCACCACGAGCGGGGCGGCTTCGGGGGATCCATACTTTCCAGCGCGCCGGCGTGCGGCCGGCCCGCCGGGGTACGGCCACGGACCTGGGCGACCAGCATCAGCCCCACCACCAGGAGCACCGTCATCCCGCCGATAGCGATGAGCTTTTGCATCCGGCTGGCGAGCACCAGGGCCAGCGCGCCCAGCGTGCCGGAGACGCCATACATGAGCAGGACGATCTGCGCCGGGCTCCACCCCAGGTCCACCAGCACCAGGTGCAGGTGCCCGCGGTCGCCGACGAAGGGGGAGCGGCCGGCCGCCAGGCGCCGGAGGATGGCCCACCCGGTATCCACGATGGGGAGGCCCAGCACCAGCAGCAGGGTGGCGGTCTTGGCCCCGCCGATGATGGCCAGCGTCCCGAGGGCAAAGCCCAAGAAGCCGGCGCCCGAGGTCCCCATAATGCTGCGCGCCGGGAAGAAGTTGTGGGGCAAGAAGCCCAGACAGCACCCAGCCAACGCCGCCGCCAGCGCCGCAATGCTGTACTGCCCCATGAGCAGGCTGTGGACGCCCAGCACCGCCGCCGCAATCGCGCCGACCCCGGCCGCCAGGCCGTCCACCCCATCGAGGAAGTTGATAGTGTTCATGGCTCCCACGATCCAGAAGACCGTGAAAAGCAACGCGGCCCCGGCCGGGAACAGGAGCATGCTATTGGTCAGGGGATCGCCGAAGGGGTTGGTGACCGCGGTGATGACCACGCCGGCGGCGATGGCGACGGCCGCGGCCAACACCTGGGCGGCCAGCAGGGGCAGCGGTGGGAGCTCCAGCCAGTCATCGATGACGCCCACCACCAGCACAATGGCCCCACCCACCAGGATGCCGACGACCTTCTGCACTTCCGCCGCGTCTCGCGACACCAGCGGCGCCGTCGCCGCCAGCGCCACCGCAAACGCCGCGTACATCGCTACGCCGCCCAGGCGCGGCTTGAGCACGGCATCCCGGCGCGGATGCGGGCGGTCCATGAAGCCATAGCGCCGCGCGACGCGCTCCATCAGCGGCGCCATCAGCCAGGCCACGCCGAAGGCCAGCGCCAGAATCAGCAGGGGCGGCAGCACAGGCAGGTCAGACATCTTACGAAAAAGCCCCAAGCCCGCAGGCTTGGGGACCGCCAGAGTTCCGCCGGAAGCCAGGCCCGGCGGGATCACTTGCGGGTGTCAAAATCCTCAAGGTCCAGGCTGTTGATGAAATCCGCAAAGGCCGACAACCGCTGCCGCTCCTCCTCATCAACCGGTGCGTTGGCTTCCTCAGAGGTCCGGGCTGCTTGAAACTTCCCGGTCTCCGGATCGAGCACGATGCCGGCCTTGTCGAGCACCGCCTCCTCCGCAAAGATCGGGACGTTCACGCGCACCGCCAGCGCAATGGCGTCGCTGGGGCGAGAGTCGATCTCCAGATGCCGGCCATCTACATCCAAAACAATGCGGGCATAGAAGGTATCATTGTTCAGATCGTTCACGACAATGGATTGGACGTTCGCACCGAGCGCTTGAATCACCGAGCGCAGCAGGTCATGGGTCAAAGGACGGGCAACACGCAATTCCTGGAGTTGTACTGCGATGGCGTCCGCCTCAGCCGGGCCGATCCAGATAGGCAAATACCGATCAGCGTGCTTTTCCTTCAGGATTACTACCCGCTGGTAGTTCATCAAGCTGACACGCACGCTCTCGATGGTCATTTCTACCATGAAATATCGCCTCCCTCACGCGGCCCACCACGGAAGTATTCTACGGCGCAGCCCCCGCCTTGTCAACTTGAGCGGCAGGGCGCGCACGCCCTCGGGCCGGTGCGTTCCTGGGGGAGCGCGCGGCCCGGCGCCCGCCCCGTGCGGGCTCAGGCAGGCTCGGCGCGGGAAAGGAGGCATGGTCAGGGCGATGGTGGAGGCCGCCAGCTGCATCGCACCAGCGCCGGGGGGAGCGTGCTGCCGCCTGGAGGCTCCGTACCTGCTGCCCAGCAACGCACGGGGGACAGACCACTCGTTGCCGACGCGATCAGGGGTTCCCCGCGTCAGGCCGCTCCCGTGCCCTCCCGCAGGGCGATGACCGCCCCGAACCGGCCCGCCGGACGCCCCTCGGCGCGCTCAGAATACACCTGGTCGCGATGGCAGCGGGTACACAGCCCGGCCACGTCGATGTGCTCCGGGGCCAGACCGGCCGCCAGGAGGGCACGGCGGTTGGCCTCCCAGAGGTCCAGCAAGGCCCGGTCCCCCTCCCGGGGCTGCACCAGGCCGGCCCAGTCATCAGGGAAAGCGGCCCGCAGGGGCGCCAGCACCGGCCCATCCACCTCGTAGCAGCAGGGGCCGATGGCCGGGCCAATGCCCGCCCGGACGTCCCCGGGCCGGCTGCCAAAGTGCGCTGCCATCGCCGCGACCGCCTGGCCCACTGCGCCCGCCACGGTGCCGCGCCAGCCGGCATGGACCGTGCCCACCACCCGCTGCGCCGGATCCCAGAGCAGCACCGGGACACAGTCCCCCGCAATGACCAGTAGCCCGACGCCCGGCACCGCGGTCAGCAGGGCATCGGTATCGGGGAGCGCCGTGCCGGGGGCGCTGACGCCGGCCGGACCATCCGGCCCCACTACGGCGACCCGGGTGCCGTGGACCTGGCGCCCGGCAGCGCCGCGGCCAGGGTCCAGTCCCAGACTGGCGTAGACCCGCCGGCGGTTCTCAGCCACCGCCTCGGGCGCATCGCCCACCGACCAGCCCAGGTTCAGCGATGCCCAGCGCCCGGTGCTGACGCCGCCGTGGCGGGTGGTCACACCGTGGACGATTTCAGGGAATACGTTTAGCAGAGGAAATTGCAGCAGCGGCAGCCCCGCCCGGAGCACCGTGATCATTGGTCTCCTTCCAGGGGGAGCGAAGACACCCGCACCTGGGTGCGATGGCGGCTGAAGAAGCCCATCCCCAGGACCGCCGTCGCCGCCAGGAACACCACCACGTTGACCCCCACCAGATCGGCCAGCCCCCCCAGAAAGATCAACGGCGCGAGGGAGACCGCGTTGGCAACGACGAACTGGGTCGCAAACACCCGCCCGCGCACCTCCACCGGGCAGCGCTCCTGGAGCACCGTCTGCGCGGGCACGTTCACGACGGCGTAGGCCAGCCCCAGCAGCAGCGCCAGGACCATCACCGCGCCCACCAGGAGCGGAAAGTTAGCCTGGTCCACCGCCGCCAGCAAGGCGTAGGTGCGCGCTGCCAGCCCCGTCCCCAGGTTGCCCACCAGGCCCAGGGCGTACAGGACTCCGGCGGTCAGGAATAGGCCCACCGTCGCCAGGTACTCTTTGGCGTAGCGCAGGGTCAGGTAGCGCAGCACGACGATCCCCAGGAGCACGCCGACGCCGCCGGGGGCCATGATAATCACCGCGTCCTCCGGCATCATCCCCAGCACCCGGCTCACGTACCCCGGCGCCAGCATCCCGACGATGAGCAGCAGGGAGTTCGCCAGGGTCACGTTGACCAGGGCCAGGCTGATAGCGCGGTCCCGGCTGAGCACGTGCCAGCCCTCGCGCAGGTCGCTGAGCACGCCCCGCAGCAGGTCCGTACTCTTGCCACCGGGCAGGCGGGCCGGCTCCTTGACCTGGATGAGGCCCACCAGCGCGGCGCAGACGAAGTAGACGACGGCCATCGAGACGAACAGGCCGACCACCCCAACGCTCTTGACCAGCGCCGGGCCCACGAAGACAAACCCGACGAGCTGGGACATGCTGAAGGTCAGATTGAACAGGCCGTTGGCTTCGATGAGCTGTCGGCGGCGCACCAGCGCCGGGATACTGGCGACCTCTGCCGGTGCGAAGAACTGCGTAATGGTGGAGAAGATGAGGTTAATGGCGTAGATGACCGCCAGGCTCTGGTGCAGCCACGCAAAGAGCAGGACGGCCAGGCCCCGCAGGAGGTTGGTGGCGACCAGCACCTTTTTCTTGTTCCAGCGGTCCACGAACACACCGGCGGCCATGCCAAAGACCACGGAGGGGAGGATGGTGGACAGGACCAGAATGCTCATCTGGACCGACGAGTTGGTCCGCTCCTCGACGAACACCATCAGCGCGTAGAGGAGCGCGCTGGCTGCGGTCTGCGAGAGGACTTGCGCCGACCACAGGAGCAGAAACGGCCGGTTGCGCAGTACGGAGCCCGGCTGCACGTCCTCAGGTACTCCCTGCCTCATGGGGATGCACCCGCCCCAGGGAGCGGCCGCGGCGGGTGCTCCACGGCGGGCTCAGGGCCACGGGAGAGGAAGGCCGCGACGCGCCGCTCAAAGACCCGGCGCTCTAGCAGCACCCGATGGCGGCACGTGCGGCAACGCACCCCGATGTCGGCGCCGAGGCGGACCACCTCCCAGTCGTATCCACCGCAGGGGTGCATCTTCCGGAGCCGTACCACATCTCCGAGACGGATCTCTGCGACCATGCCGTTCCCATCCTCGATCCAGGCGTTCTCCGGTACAGGCGACACACCCAGCCACACCTTACTGGGGCGCGTCGGCCACGGCGCCCGGCGCGCCACTTCGCTCTTCATTGTACGGCAAATCGCTGGCGGTTGCGCCCGTGCCGCAGCGCGTCTCCCGGCAGATGTACATAGGGCGCATGTGGGCAAGGGGAGGTCCGCTCGTCCTGCCAAAGGGCGCACCACGAGCAGGCGAGTACGCTCCTGCCCACTCCTGAGCGCGCGCAACCCCTCCTTCAGAGTCTGTCTGCAAAGAGCGTTGCCTGAGCCTGTCGAAACCTGCCCTGAGCACAGCCGAAGGGGTAACGCCCGTTCCCTTCGGCGGAGTTTACCCTGAGCCCTTCGGCTGCGCTCAGGATAAACTCCGCCGAAGGGCTCAGGACCAGCCTTTCGACATGCTCAAGGAACGGGATTGCCAACACGTCATCGAGGGCCTCCGACCCTCTTTACACGACCTCTCAGCCGCGTTCCCCGTCAATCCCCACCTCTATCCGGCCATCCTCCCAGACAATGACGGGGACGGTCGGCTGGCCCGAGATGGTGAGTACTTCCTCGATGAGGTCGTCATCGTCATCGACGATGACCTCGTCGAACTCGAAGCCCCGCTCAGCAAGGACCCGCCTCGCCTTGGTGGACGTTGGTCAATGCTCCAGGGCATACACCTTGATACGGGCCACCGTGCTGTCCCCTTTCTCCGCATATTGCGCATAGCGCGGCACAACGGCGTGGGTACGGTTGACGATCTGTGGCAGCAGGGTCACCATCTCTGGGGGTACGGTGTACCGTCTGACCCTCCGGCGGGGAACCAGTGTTCTGTCAGGTCTGGTTTGCTGAGTGAAGCTGCCGCCGTTCACGGCTGACCGAGCACTACGGAGCAGCGTTAGCGGGATGACGGCGTGGGACGCAAGGCGTTGATCGCGTCCCGGAGCCGCAGCGCCGCGGCGCGGGCGGCCTCGGCGAAGTCGTGGCTGCTGCGGGAAGCGTAGAGCACCTGGCGGGACGAGTTCAGGATCAGCCCTGCGCCCTGGACGTTCAGCCCATGGCGGACGACCGCTTCCAGTTCGCCGCCCTGCGCGCCCACCCCCGGCACCAGGAAGGTCATCTCTGGGCACAGCGCGCGCAGGCGGGCCAGTTGGGCCGGGTAGGTCGCGCCGACGACCAGGCCCACGTTGCCGTAGGCGTTCCACTCGCGCGCGGCCAGGGCGACCACCTCGTACAGCGGGCGAGACACCCCATCAGCCCCCGTCACCTGGAGGTCCTGGAAATCTCGGGACCCCGGATTGGAGGTGTGGCACAGCACCAGCACCCCTCGATCGCGGTAGCCCAGGAACGGGTCCAGGGCATCGCGGCCCAGATAGGGGTTTACCGTCAGGGCATCGAAGCTCCAGGTGTCGAAAGCCGCGCGGGCGGAGAAGAGCGAGGTATTGCCGATATCGCCGCGCTTGGCATCCAGGATCACCGGGAGGTGCGCCGGGATGAGCGCCCGGGTCTTTTCCAGGGCGACGATGCCGGGCGTCCCCAGCGCCTCATAGAAGGCGTAGTTGGGCTTGTAGGCGCAAACCAGGTCGGCGGTAGCTTCGATGATGGCGCGGTTGAAGGCTACCACGTCCCGCACCGCCATCAGGTCCGGGTCGGGGTCCAGCCCCACGCAGACGAGGCTCTCATTCCGCCGCACGGCTTCCGCCAGCTTCTCCGCAAAGGTCATCGGACCGTGCTCCCCTCCGTCAGACCATCCCGCAGCGTATCCGGGTACAGCCGGGCCAGTACGTGCCTGAGGTCGTCCATGCTGCCGCTGGTGAGGTAGGTGACTTTCCCCGGCACGCCATCACCCTTGCCTGCGCCCTGCTCCGTCAGCACCCGCTGCGACTGGCGGGCCACCGGCAGGCTGGCATCGATGACCGTGACGCCCGGCCCGACGATCTGCTCGATCTGGGAGCGCACGAAAGAGTAGTGCGTGCAGCCCAGCACCAGGGTATCCACGCCCTGGGCCAGCATCGGCGTCAGGTACGCCCGCATGCGCTCGGTCAAGCCGTCGGCGTTGATCTCTCCCGCCTCCACCGCCGCCACCACATCGGGGCAGGGCTGCTGTACCAACCGGACGCCCTGGGCAAACTGGGCGACCAGGTCGGCGTAGACCTGGGTCCGGAAGGTGGCCTCGGTCGCCAGCACACCCACGCACCGGCCTGGGGAGGTGAGGGCCGCCGGTTTCACCGCCGGCACGATGCCGACGAAGGGCACCGGGTAGGTCGCCCGCAGCGCGCCCAGCGCCACGCTGGAGGCGGTATTGCACGCCACTACGATGAGCTTGGCGCCCCGCCGCACCAGTTCCCCGGCCACCTCCAGGGCATAGCGCCGCACCGTCTCCGGGTCTTTACTGCCATAGGGAAAGTGGGCGTGGTCGGCGTAGTACAGCACATCCTCATCGGGCATGAGCTTGCGGAGCTCCGCCACCACCGCCAACCCCCCCACGCCGGAATCGAAGACGCCGATGGGATTCCCGTTCGCCACGCCTCTCGTACCTCATGTGCCTGCACTCCGGCCCGTGCCGGAACTGCGCGGCAGTATCACGCAGAACCTTGCGATACCCGATAATACCAGCCCCCGGTACCCCGGTCAAGGAAGCCTGGAACCGGGGTGTGACCAGCAGTTGTACCAGGTGGGAGGCGAGGACGGACCTCTCCCCGCCCGCCTGTGGCGGGCTGTCTCTCCCCACGGCGGGAAGGGGGCTGGGGGGTTCGTGCAGTATCAGGAGACGTTTTCGGCATTGGCAACCGTGGTAGGGGCATGGCCATGCGCCCCCACCACCGCCCGATTCCCTACGACCTCCCCGGATCGTGCATGAGGTCCCTCGCTCACCGCAAGCTCCAACAAGCTTTGGTCACACCCTGGGAGACCTCAGCGGTCTGTTTCCCCGTCCCGCGCCGACAAGGAGTGCGGTAACTCGGTGTCCTCGCGTCCCAACTCCGGGACCTGACCCGGATGGCGCAGGGCCTCCCAGTCCGCGCGGGCGCGCTCGGCCGCCTCCGGCGAGGGCGGCACGGGGCTATACCGCGCCGCCATGAAGCCCTGGGTCAGCCGCGCCACCTGCGGCTCCCCCCCAGGGAAGGCCCCTGCCAGGCTGCCCTGGAACTCGGCCGGGGTCTGCCAGGGCGGACGCGGGACCCCGCGCTGCGCCGCCCACGCCAGCAGGGCATGGTACAGGTACAGCAGGATGCTGCGCGGGTCGCTCCCCGGCCCGGTCAGGAACGGGGCGGTGGGGCGACGGCGGAACCGCCCGGCGAGCCGGCGCAGGAGGTCTTGCATCTCCTCAGCCAGGGCGCCCTCGGTCCAGAGCGACTCCCGCACCTCATCCTCGTGCTCGCGTTCGCGGCCGCGGCGCCGGTCCAGGGCCCTGGCCAGCCACAGCACGATGCTCCCCACCACCAGCGCCATCACCACCCCGATCACCAGGAAGACGACCCCGCGGAGCCATCCCCCCTCGGCCTCAGGTTCCTGGCGCAGCTCGTTCCGGACCAGCTCGAATGGCTCCAGGGTTAGCGGGTCCGTTGGTGCCCCCATGAGGGCGAGCAGCATCCGCAGCAGCGTGATGACCAGCTCCGCCAACAGGCCCACCAGCAGCAACACCCCGTAGACGGCCACACCAATGACGCGGTCCACCAGCGACAGGCCCGCCAGCACCAGGTCCCAGGCCCAGGCATACACCCCCAGCCCGATATTCACCCCTACCAGGGCAATGCCCCCCAGCACCAGAGGCGGCAGCCAGACCCAGCGCCGCGCTGACCCCACCCAGGCCTCCAGCCCAATCTCCTCGAAGTGGGCCAGGGACAGGGCGAGCAACCCCAGGGTGAAGAAGGGGAGCGCCGCCCAGGCCGCCGGCTCGGCGGGGGTGCGGAACGCTTCCAGCAACGCCTCGACGCTCACCACCCCGAAGCCGATGCGGAGGCTCCGCAAGACCGGCTCGAAGGCTGGCTCCCGCTGCGCCAGGCGCACGCCCCGCCACCACAGGAGCAGGCCCGCGCCCACGGCCAGGATGGCCGTCCCGAACTGCCGCCCGGCCAGTTCACCCCCGAACCAGGGCACAAACCATACCGGGTTCCAGGGAGCGAGGCCACCCAGGCCCAGGGTATGCACCTGGGCCTGGGTGGTCACGACCATCACCCCGAGCGCCGCGCCCAGCGCTTGGAGCGTGGGCAGGGGCAGATCCGTGCGCTCCAGGACCCAGGCCACCCCATAGGCGGCGCTCACCAGCAGGAGCACCCCCAGGAAGGACAGCGCCGGGCCGTCAAGCCCAGCGAGCAGGGACGCCAGGGCGACCGCCCCGAACAGCCAGCACCCCTCCATACCCAGGGTTGCCAGGACCAGGGCGCCCTGCACGCGCAGCATCAGGAGCGCCCCCTTTCCGCGGGTACGCGCCGCGGCTTACCCATGCGCTGAGGGCTTGCGGACATACTCATGCAGCACGGCCCCCTCGTCCGTCGGGTCCCCCACCTTGGAGCGCAGCAGCCAGCGCCCGAGGCGGGCCAGCGCCCACAGCGGCCCCACCACCGGCAGCGTCAGCAAGGACACCGCCGCACCGACCACGCCGCCCACCACCGCCCCCAGGCCCACCACCGCCCACATTGTCACCAGGGCAATGAATGGGGTCGTGAAGGGCGGCTGGAGGTCCAGGATATTCCGGTTCAGATCCGGGAAGCCCAGCAGCGCCGGCACCAGGATAACCGTATACGCGGTGATGAGGGCGCCACCGGCCATCCCCGCAAACCACCCCGCCAGCACCAGGTACACCGGCAGGCCCCAGACCGCCCGATCACGCGACCACCGGTAGATAACGGCGTGGATGGCGCCCCCTGCCATCGCCGCCAGCGTCAGGGGCACGCCCCCCGGGGGTTCCAGCACCCAGCCCTGCTCCGCCACCGCATAGGCGCCCAGTGCTGCCGCCAGAGTCAACAGCCCGCCGGCCAGCCCCAGCACCAGCGGCCCTGGCTCCACTCGCCACCAGGGGCGCGGCCGCTGTTGCGCGCGTGTGTCACCCATCCCGACCACCTCCGCCAGCGTCCACCTCCAGCGCCCGTAACGCCTCCGAGTACAAACGCAGGAGACCGCCCTACGGTCGAGTGGCCGGCCAGGGAAGGCTAAAGCTGCAAGAAGTCCCGCGCCCGGTGGATGCTGACGCCCGCCACCGGGCACGCAGGCGGCGGCTGGTCGCCGACCCACACCAGGGCCACGCGGTGCCCATCGGCGCGGAGGGAGGCCAGCGCGAGCCAGAGGGCCTCGGTCGCCAGGGCGGTCACCAGCGCGATGGTGGCCCCCAGAGGCAGGGTATGGCGCTCCTCCCGGACCAGGTCTTCGATGGCCGCGGTCGCCATGGGAGAGATGACGGCCAGGGCCTCCAGCACGTGGAGCAACTGGCGCGCGTCCCGGCTCGGCAGGAGCCGGATGGGCAGGTCCGACTGGGGAAAGCTGCCGTTGGCGAACAGCCCCACGGCCCAGCGCGCCGCCGTGGCGTGGCGCGCCAGGGAGGCCGCCGTGGTGATGGCCTCGTCCAGCAATTCCGGAATGTGGCCCTCCCAGCTATGGGGCAGGGTATTGATATTCAGGATGATGACCAGGTGCAGCGTGATGGTCGGCTCGAACTGGCGCACCTGGAGGCTGCCCCGGCGGGCGGTCGCCTTCCAGTCAATGTGCTTCATGGGGTCCTCCGGGCGGTAGTCCCGCAGCCCCATGACCCGGCTCGGGTCCTCAAAGAGGCGCTCCCGGCTGCGCACGTCCCCATAGGGGCGCTTGAACGGCAGGTCCGGCTCCGCCATCTCTACGGTGCGCGGGTACACCAGGAGGTACTCGACCGCCGGCTCCTGGAACTCGACGGGGAAGAACCCGAACAGGTCCCCGGAGCGCACCCGCGTCGGCCCGATACGGTAGTACCCCCGCTGGCGGCACACGAGGCGGTAACGCCAGCCCACCCGCTCGTACCAGGCCAGGGACGTGGCGCGCGAGAGGTAGACCCGCCCCGGCGCGGGCGCAGGCTCGATAGTCGCCTCCGGCACCCGCAGGTCGTGGGGGATCTCCTCCCGCACCAGGATCCAGTGCAGGGGCAAGAACTTGCGGTTGGTCAGGCGCATGCTCAGCGCCACGGACTCCCCCAGGAAGGCCCGGTGCTCGGCCAGGTCCCGCTGGTACTCCACCCGGAACAGCGCCCAGCGGCTCCACAGCCGTGCCACGGCTCCGGCGCAGAACAGGAGCACGCCCAGCGCGGTCAAGACCGGCTGTCCGCTCACGCTGCCCAGCACCAGCAGGCCGATGGCCAGGGGGAGCCAGGTCTCACCAAACATCGTGGACGCTCACCTCCTCCCCCCTTACCCCTCCACCGGCACCGGCACGGTGTGCAGCACCTCGTCAACGATGGCCTCGGTGCTGCGGCCCCGCAGCCGGGTCTGCGCGCTCAAGAGCATACGGTGGGCCAGCACCGGCACCGCCAATGCCTTGACATCGTCGGGGAGCACATAGTCCCGCCCGGCGAGGGCCGCCTTGGCCCGCGCGGTGCGGAACAGGGCCAGCGTTGCCCGCGGACTGGCCCCCAGGTCCACCGACGCGTGTACCCGCGTCGCCCGGCACAGCCGCACGATGTACTCCCGCAGCGCCTCGGCCACGTGCACCCGCCGCACCGCCTGCTGCACGGCCAGCAGATCCTGCGCGGACAGCACCGGCTCCAGGTCATCCAGGGGGTTCTCCTCCTCAAACCGCCGCAGCATGGCCTGCTCCTCCTGCTCCGAGGGGTACCCCAGGCGCACCCGCAGCAGAAAGCGGTCCAGCTCGGCCTCCGGGAGCGGGAAGGTGCCCTCCAGCTCGACCGGGTTCTGGGTGGCGAGCACCAGGAAGGGTTGGGGCAGGGGCATAGTCACGCCATCCACGGTGATCTGGCGCTCCTCCATGGCCTCCAGAAGGGCGGCCTGCGTGCGCGGCGTCGCCCGGTTGATCTCGTCGCCCAGGACGATCTGCGCCAGCAAGGGACCGGGACGGAACTGGAAATCGCCCGCGCGCTGGTTGTAGTAGTGGATGCCGGTGATGTCCGAGGGCATGAGGTCGGGGGTAAACTGGATGCGCCGGAAGGTGCAGCCCAGGGAGCGGGCCACCGCCTTGGCAAGGGTGGTCTTGCCGATGCCGGGCACATCCTCCACCAGGACGTGCCCCTGGCACAGCAGGGCCACCAGCACCAGGTCAATGACCTCCTCTTTGCCGACCATCACCCGGCCGACATGCTCGCGTACCCGCGCCGTCGTTTCCTGGATACCCGCAATGCCCGGAGCCGTCATGGCCCTCGCTCCTTCACTAGCATAGTCGAAGGGGCAATGCCCGTTCCTTGCGACACGCTCAAGGAACGGGTTTGTCAACACGCCCGAGCGTGCTTCCCGGTAAGGTTCGCGTATTGTACTCTATCCGGCACCCCTGCGCTACTCGATGGCCCGGCCGCGCGCACTGCGCCCGACTGACGGTAACCCGCCGTCGTATATGCTTTGCCAATACGATGACGAGACCGGCCCGGTCCCACGGGGATCGGGCCGGTCCGCGCTCTCCTGGAAGCTGCCCGCAGCCCTAGCCGCCCGGCGCCACCGCCATCTCGGGGCTGGCGTCGTAGTCGCCCAGGAGGGTCTGGATGCGGGTGATGCGGCCGTCCTGGCGGTACACCCGCGGCACCCGCGGGCTGAGACCGCAAAGGATCTCGTAGCTGATGGTCTCGGCGTGTGCAGCCACCTCCTCAACAGCGATGGCCGCGTCCCCCTGCCGGCCAAAGATGACCACCTCATCGTCTTTCGCCGCGTCCGGGATATGGGTCACGTCCACCAGACACGCGTCCATGCAGACCCGGCCCACCATGGGCGCCCGCTGGCCCCGCACCAGCACCGCGCCCCGGTTGGACAGCAGCCGCGGCAGGCCATCCGCGTAGCCGCAGGGCACCAGCGCCACCCGCGCCGGTCGCGGGGCCGTCCAGGTACGCCCATAGCTCACCGTCTCGCCCGCCGCCAGGTCCAGCACCCGCACGATGCGCGCCTTGAGGCTGCACACCGGCCGCAGGTCGGCGGTTCGCCCCGACTCCGCCGAAGGCCGGCACCCGTACAGGCAGATGCCAGGACGCACCAGGTCCAGGGCCAGCTGGGGCAGGTCCAGGGCGGCGGCGCTATTGGCAACGTGGCGCAGCGGGATGTGGGGAAGCTGCTCGGCAACGGCGAGGAAGGCGTGGAACTGCTGCCAGGTAAAGGTCTTATCGGCCTCGTCGGCGCTGGCGAAGTGGGTGTACAACCCCTCCACCGTCAGCGAGGGGATCTCGGCCAGGAAGCGGGCGAAGGCCACCGTCTCGTCCGGCGTCAGCCCGAAGCGGCTCATGCCGGTGTCCACCTTGAGGTGCACCGGGGCAACGACACCGGCCTCGCTGGCGAAGCGGGCGACCGCCAGGGCCAACTGCTGGGTCGTGACCGTAGGCGTCAGGCCGTACTCCACGACCTTGTTCGCCTCCCACGGCGGCGTGTAGCCCAGGATGAGTATGGGCGCGGTGATGCCAGCGCGCCGCAGCACCACCGCCTCTTCCACACAGGCCACGCCCAGACGCTCCGCCCCGGCTGCCAGAGCCACCTGCGCCACGGCGACCGCACCGTGGCCGTAGGCGTTGGCCTTGACTACGGCGAGGATCTGCGGGGTGCTGCCGATATGGCGGCGCACCTCCTGGACGTTATGGGCAACGGCATCGAGGTCAATCTCAGCCCAAAGGGGCCTGCCAAACCGCATGATGGTGCTCCATCCCCACGAGGGCGGCTGCGTCGGATCCTTCGCCTCCGTTCCGGCACCGGGCACGCGGCTCCCCCAGCGTGCCGCCCGCACCAGCGGATCACGCGGCGCCCGCGTGCTCACAGGTAAGACGAACGATGTGCGCGGAGGTTCTAGGGGACTAAGGACCACTCATCGGGGAGCCGGTAGCGGACGGTCCGGCCACCGGGCCGGCTACCATCGAACACCCTGACGCGGCCGCTGCGCGTAATCTCTTGGTAGCTGTTCTGAATTTGAACGATGCGTTTGGCACGAAGGTTTATCACCACGCCGCCCGCTTTGACCGGCTGGAGGCTGGCCTCCCGGGTCACGTCGTCCACCACCCGGAACACCGGGTGATCCGTCGGCTGCTCCTCGCGGAGGATACGACGGATCACCTCCAGACCGCCGGGCACGTTCCGCTCATCGAAGACGGCGAGGCCGTTCCACACATACTCTTTCAGGGAGGGGTAATAGGTGTCGGCGTGGGTGAGGAGCTCTTCCAGGGTTCGGGGGTTGTGCGCACACACGACCATCAGGGCCATGGCGGCGTCACAAGGGGCGATAAAGCTGACCGTCCCCTGTGGGTCCACAATGGTACAGCGCATGATGTTCACGACGGCCACCTCCGCGGGACTGGATTCAAGCGTGCCGCGGGTCCAGCGGATGGGCGTTCCTGCCGCGGCGGGCGCGCGCTGAGGCCCGGCAGTGCGGCCGATCAGTCGTCGTCTTCCTCCTCGGACGGCGCCGGGGTGCGCTGCGGCGCCGCGGGCAACAACGCCTCGGCGTGCTCTCGCCGTCGCTTGGGGCTTGGCAGGGTGTCGATCAGGCGCCGCGCTGCGGCGACCGCCGCCGGCTCGACCACCACGGCGCTGGCCCCGGCATCCCGCAGCGACGTCAGCGCGTCGCCGTCTACCGGCCCCGGAAGGGCGACCAGCAGCGCCCGGCGCGTCAGCCCCGCGACCCGCAGACAGGTCAGCCAGGTGGCGAGGGTACACGGCCCAGCAACCCGCAGCAGCACCGCATCCAGCGGCAGCCCTTCTACGGCCCGCAGGACGGTATCGCCCCAATCAGGGTCCACCTCCAGGAGCTTCGCCGGGCCATCGAGCTGCAACACCGCCACCGGCGTGTCGAGGCTGGTCAGCACCAGGAAGTCACCGCCGGCTTCGTGCAGCGCACGGGCAACCTCGACCCCGTGGCCCTCCAGACCGCCCCCCACCGGCGCTTCCCCCGCGGCCGCCAGCACCCCCTTTACGCGATCGAGGTCCGCGGTCGGCCCCAGCAGCAGCGCATCGGCGCCATCCGCCAGCGCCTGCCGCGCGGCGTCCGCATCGTGGGCCGGGGGGAGTTCAGCCAGCAGCAGGAGCTGCGGCGTCTTGGCGCGGGGAGCGAAGAGGCCGAACCCAATGGGACCCGGTTCGCTCTTCCCGACTTTGCGTAGCTTCTCGGTGAGTTTGCTCACGTTCTACTCCGGGCGGCTCATCCCCACCTGGGCGGGGACGGTGTTTCAAGAGAGGCAGCAACGCCGGGCCCGCCTGCCCGACCCGCTCCACCTGGCTGGGATAGGCAGCGACCGGACCCCAGGGGCCCACGACCGTCGTGGTCAACGCCTTCGCACCGAGTCTAGCACGTCGAGCGAACGCGCCGCAACCCGCCCTCACGCCGGGCAAATCCCCTGGCTCTCGGCGCCGGGCCGGTTGGCAAGCAGGGGCGCCCCTTGCTATACTGCCCCTGCTGGGGGAAGCGCGCGACCACGCCGCTGCGATCCCCCACCGGCGACACCCCATCCTGCCCGACGCAGGAGATGGCCCGCTGGGAGGCTGCTGACTCCCCCACCACGGAGGAATGATGACCACGCCCATTAAGTTCGGCACCGATGGCTGGCGCGCCATTATCGCCGAAGACTTCACCTTCGACAACGTGCGCCTCTGCGCACAGAGCACCGCCGAATACTTCCGCTCCCAGGGGCGGCCACAGTCTGGCGTTGTGGTGGGCTACGACACCCGCTTTGCCTCCGAACACTTTGCGGCGGCGGTGGCCGAAGTGCTGGCGGCCAACGGCATCCCCGTGTACCTCGCCAGCAAGGTGATCCCTACCCCCGTCGCCAGCTTTAGCGTCCAGCAGTTGGGGGCCGCGGGTGGCGTCGTTATCACGGCCAGCCACAACCCCGGCAGCTACAACGGCTTCAAGGTGAAGGACCACCACGCTGGGAGCGCGCCGCCCGAGGCGGTGGCCCAGATTGAAGAGCGCATCCCGGAGATCCAACGCACCGGCCGGGTGCAGCGCATGCCCCTGGCCCAGGCCCAGGCCCAAGCGGCAGGGCTGGTCCGCCCCCTCGACCCCGACGCCGACTACCTGGCCCATATCCGCGCCCTGGTAGGCCCTGAGCGCATCCAGGCCATCAAGGACGCCGGGCTGACCATTGCGGTGGATTCGATGTACGGCGCCGGGGCCGGGTACACCGCCCGGCTGCTGCGGGGTGGGCGCACCCGCATCGTGGAAATGCACGCCCAGCGCAACCCCGCCTTCCCCGGTATCGCCCAGCCGGAGCCCATTACCCGCAACCTGGGCAAGCTGCTGGCCCGGGTGCCACGCCTGGGCGCGGCGGTCGGCCTGGCCACCGATGGCGATGCCGACCGCCTGGGGGTGGTGGACGAGCACGGGCGTTTTCTGACCCAGCTCCAGGTGTTTTCCCTCCTGGCCCTGTACCTGCTGGAAGCCCGCGGCGCGCGCGGCGCCCTGGTCAAGACCATCACCATGTCCAGCATGGTCTACCGGCTGGGCGAGCGCTTCGGGGTGCCGGTGGCGGAAACCGATGTCGGGTTCAAGTACGTGGGGCCGGAGATGGTACGTCGCAACGCCCTGATCGGCGGTGAGGAGAGCGGCGGCTACGGCTTCCGGGGCCATATCCCGGAGCGAGACGGCATCCTGGCCGGGCTGTACTTCCTGGACTTTATGGTGCAGACCGGCAAGACGCCCTCCCAGTTGGTGGACCACCTCTACCAGACGGTCGGTCCGCATTACTACGACCGCATCGACCTGCACTTCCCACCCGATCAGCGGGCCGCCATCATCGGGCGCGTGGTGGAGGGCCATCCCGAATACCTGCAAGGCTCGCCCGTGGCCCAGGCCGGCACCTATCGCGACGACCTGGGGAACCTTTCAGGGGTCCGCTTCATGCTCCAGGATGGCAGCTGGTTGCTCATCCGCTTCTCGGGCACGGAGCCAGTGCTGCGCATCTACGCCGAGACCAACAGCCCTGAGCGGGTCGCCCGGCTGCTCCAGGACGGCCGCCGACTGGCGGGCGTGTAAACGGATGGGTACAAAGACCTGGCCCCCAGCCCGCTCCCAGGGGGAGCGCAGCACCGGCGGGTGAGGGCCAGATGACATACGAGGAGGGAGCACCAGCGTGAGCGACCTGCCCCCGTGGCACACGGTTTCCAGCCGTATCCTGGGCGACTACTACATCTTCCGGTTGCGGCAGGAGGTGCGCGTCTCACCACGCTCCGGCCGTTCCCTGAACTTCTACGTCCTGGAAGCCACGGACTGGATCAACATCATTCCGATCACGACGGCGGGGGAGATCGTCATGGTGCGGCAGTTCCGCCACGGGACCGGCGAGCTGACCCTGGAGGTCCCCGGCGGAATGGTAGACCCCAACGAGGACCCGGGCGAGGCGGCCCGCCGTGAGTTGCTGGAGGAAACGGGCTACACCGCCGACCACATCCTCCCGCTCGGGAGCGTCACGCCGAACCCGGCCTTCCTGACCAACCGCTGCCATACCTTCCTTGCCCTGAACGCGACCCCGGCCGGGTCCCAGGACCTGGGTGAAGGGGAAGATATCCGCGTCGAGCTGGTGCCAGCCGCCAGCGTTGCGGAGTACATCGCTGACGGGCGCATCTCCCATGCCCTCGTCATCGCGGCGTTCTACTTCTACCAGATGTACCAGGCGAAGGGCCACGCATGACGGACGCTTCGCTGCGCTCAGCATGACAAACTGAGCATCTCCCTACACACTGGTCTGACCCGCTCGCCACGAGCGGCCTTGTCATCCCCAGGGAGACCACCGGGGCGTGGTCGTCAGCGGTAAACCCGTCCGGCTGGCGGATGCTACGAGAGGAAAGGTCAGCATGACCCTACTGGATGACCGCGAGACCTATGGCCGTTTGGACCCCACGGGGATGGATCGGCATATCCAGGAGTTCCCTCGCACCTGCCGGGATGCCTGGCGGGAGGCGGCGACGGTCTCCCTGCCCGACGACTACCGCGACGTCGAGCGGGTGGTCGTGGCAGGCATGGGCGGCTCGGCCATCGCCGGGGACCTCGTGCGGGGCCTGGCCGAACTGGAAAGCCCGGTGCCCATCCAGGTGCAGCGGGACTACCGGCTGCCGGCCTATGTGGACCCGCGCACCCTGGTCATCGCCTCCAGCTATTCGGGCAACACCGAGGAAACCCTCTCCGCCGTGGAGGATGCCCTGGAGCGCAAGGCGCCGGTGCTGGCCCTCACCTCCGGGGGGCGGCTGGCCGATCTGGCGGCCCACCATCATCTGCCGCTGTTCCGCATCCGCTACCAGGCGCCGCCCCGCGCGACCCTGGGCTACAGCCTGGTGCCCCTGGTCGCCCTGCTGGAGCGACTGGGTATCCTGGCCGACAAAGAAGGCGACCTGAACGAGGCCGTCCAGGTCATGGAGGAGATGCTATCCGGCCTGGGCCCCGCGATCCCGACGGCCGCCAACCCCGCCAAGCAACTGGCCCACAGGCTCCACGGCAGGCTGCCCGTCATCTACGGCGCAGGCTTCCTGGCAGACGTGGCGCGGCGCTGGAAGACCCAGATCAACGAGAACAGCAAGCAGTGGGCCGTGTTCGAGGTGCTCCCGGAGCTCCACCACAACGCCGTGGTGGGCTACCCCAACCCCGCGGACCTGCGGGACCGGCTCTACGTAGTGCTGCTGCGCTCCTCCCTGCTGCACCCGCGTACGCTGGCCCGCTACCCCATCACTACCACCCTGCTCGCCAACAACGCCATCTCCTACGAGGTGCTGGATGCGCAGGGCCGCAGTCCCCTGGCCCACATGCTGAGCACCCTCCTCTTCGGCGACCTCGTCAGCTACTACCTGGCCCTGCTGAACGAGGCCGACCCGTACCCGGTGGCAGTCATCGACTTCCTCAAGGACCAGCTGGCGCGGGTCTGACCCGGCGCGCGGCGCTCCCGTCGCGGGGCATGCGAGAAGACCTACCCCCGGCCCCCTTTTCACCTTACAAGGGGGCATTTCCCCCTCCCCGCCGCGGGGAGGGGGCCAGGGGGAGAGGTTGGGACGGTTTCCACAGGATCTCGCCAAGCGGTCACTCCTTCAACAGGCGGGCGCGCCACGGGGGAAACACGATGCGATACACGGCGGCCACGATGTCCTGGCGGGGGACAAGGTGGATCGCCCGGCCGGAGGCTGCGGCGCGGTTGTCTCCCAGGGTCAGGTACTCATCCGGGGCTAACGTGACGGGGTCGGCGCTCCAGCGGAAGGGGTAGCGTACATAGGTCTCTTCCAGGGGGCGCGCATCCCCGCCGGTGCCGATAACCACCTGCCCATCCCGGACCGCGATGGTCTCGCCCGGCAGCCCCACAATACGATGGGCGATGCGGCCATGGCGGACGCGGTAGGAGATAATCACGCCGCGGCGCAGGTCACGGGGAGCGCGCAAGTAGACCACATCGAAGCTCTGGAGCGTGGGGGGCATCGAGTCACCCAGAAGCAGCACCGCAGGCTCCGGCTGGCTCCGGATCCAGTGGGCAAAGCCCAGCGCCAGGGAGAAGAGCAGCACTGCCAGCCCTCCCCCGGCCAGGAGCACGAGCGCGAGCGCACGGAGCAGTCGGCCCCCATACCGCCCCAGGCGCGTCCGTTCCGCCACGTCTGCCATACGTTTGCCCCTACTGCCCTGGCAATCCTCCTGTGCTGGGTGCCACCCCGCCGCCTTGAAGGGCGGGCCCGCCGTTATGATCCTTAACAACTGAATCGCGTAGCGGGTAGAGGGAGTCGCCGCCCTGAAGGGCGGGCCTCTTAGAGCCTATCCGAATAATCCGGCAGCACGGAAAGCGATGAGGGCACAGGCGAAGTGCAGGAAGGCCAGATAGTGCTCAGGTTTCTTGTCCCAGCGCACCAGGATGCGCCGAAAGCG
>JACQUQ010000078.1 GCA_016210175.1 Chloroflexota bacterium
ATGTAACCCGGGCCGGGGGGCGCCTGGCGGCTCTTGCCCCACGATTTCCCCGCCTGGGGCACGGTGTACCATTACTTTCGGCTCTGGCGGAAGGACGGCACCTGGGAGCGCATCCATGCCGCCCTCCGCACCAAGCTACGGGTCCAATTGGATTGGGCCGAGAACCTACCCCTTCCGCCGGCGCGCTGGACTGCCAGTCGGTGAAGACGACGCAAAAAGAGGGACCCACGGCTACGACGCCGGCAAGAAAGTCAACGGTCGCAAACGACACCTCCTGGTAGATACCCTGGGGTTCATCTGGGCCTTGGCGGTTCTTGCCGCCAACATCCAGGACCCCCAGGGAGCCAGGGTGCTGCTGGAGCAGGTGCGGGGAACGTTGCCCCGCAGGAAACGCATCTGGGCCGACGGCATCTACGCCGGGTCGCTGGTCGCCTGGGTCCTGGAGCACTTCGGCTGGGTGCTGGATATTGTGCGCCGCAGCGACCAGGTCGGTGGTGACTCCTAAGTGCCGTGATAGACTGGGTGGGTGAGAAACTCGGACCGGGACCAGGCATGGTCGGCCAAACCCAGCACCATCGCCGGGGTCCGCTGCTGGTAGCGCCGCTGACCATCCGGCATTGCCAAGGGCACCCGTAAGGCCACGTGGGGCAGCACCCCATTGTGCTCAAAGAGCACCAGACTGAAGCAGGCCCTCCAGGTCGCGACCACCTTCGCAAACGCATGGGTCTTGCGGGTCAGGCAGGCCAGCCGGTCCCGCAGCACCCCGTTCTGCCGCTCCACCTGCACGGTATAGGGCTGCGCTGCTTGCTCCCCCAGCACTGCCCGCACCTCCACCCGCTTCAGCCGCCGACCCTGCCGGTACTTGACCGCCTGGGTCCAGGCTACCCCTGGCACCGGCAAGAAGACTGGCCACGGCAAGCCTGTAGCTGGCGGCTGGTCCCACCCAGTACACCTCCTGGATGGCATCGCTGTAGGGCGTCCAGCCAGCGCTCACCCAGGGCATCCCGGCACGGCCCGCGGGGCGCTGCCGGGTCGTGTACACCAGCGTCCTCGCCAGCTCCGTATCGCGGCGACCGGAGGTCCAGGCCACGATGAAGCGGCTAGGCCGGTCGATGGTGAACGCTCCCCTGTGTTCTCCCCCCGCTGGGATCGGGACCGCGGCGTCCCCGCTCAGCGCCGTGAGCGCAACGGCCCCTTTTTTCGGACGAAGGACCAGAACTCGTCTACCTCTCCTGCGGTCAGGTGGAGCTCATGGACCAGCACCTCCGTCAGGGCTGCGGCGTGCGTTCCTGCTCGCCGCAGCCAGGCGCCAATCGTCTCGTACTTGTGGCCGGTGATCTCCTCCGCCGCACGCAGGCTGCCCCGGCGCAGCACCACCAGGAGCGTCCGGGCGATTTCCTCCACCGGGGTCTTGAGCCCCGCCACCGGGGTGCCCGTCGTCGCCCGGAAGGAACGACCACACTCCCGACAGGACCACTGATGGTGACCATGACTGCTGCCATTGCTGACGGTGTGCAGCGATCCGCAATGCCTGCAAGCCGAGTGCGGCATCCTCTGCATTGCACGGTCCTCCTGCTGAACTTCCTCCCAAGCTCAGCATAGCACACTCTCACGGCCTTGCAGAGTCACCACCCGGCGCGGCCTGTCCATGCTTTCAGTACCCTAAAAGCGGGTCGATTGATTGCAAGCGACGTGCCCGAGGAGCCAGTCCCGCAAAGGGTCCGGCTCTTTCAGTACCCTAAAAGCGGGTCGATTGATTGCAAGGGGGCAGGCAGTGACCGCCGGTGCAATGCCATGCGGTCTTTCAGTACCCTAAAAGCGGGTCGATTGATTGCAAGGCCTCCTAGCGTTAGGGTTGTGACCTGTGTTGCTATTTCTTTCAGTACCCTAAAAGCGGGTCGATTGATTGCAAGGGCACCCTGCGCAACTCCACGATGCGATCTCTAATTGACTTTCAGTACCCTAAAAGCGGGTCGATTGATTGCAAGGATGGTGCCTGCGGGGATATTTGCCTGCCGTCAAGGTCTTTCAGTACCCTAAAAGCGGGTCGATTGATTGCAAGATGCACTTATCGAGACCGACCTGGTGAAGCTCGATCTTTCAGTACCCTAAAAGCGGGTCGATTGATTGCAAGCACCGGGAGCGTTTGCTGCACCTGGCGGAGATCGAGGGCCTTTCAGTACCCTAAAAGCGGGTCGATTGATTGCAAGTCCATCTGACTTCCCGGAGCGGGCGGGCTGGCAAGACCTCCGGAGATGGTTGAGGTCCTCTGGCGGGCATGCTGGGCCCTGCGTCCCTGACGCCTACTATACTGGACGCGGCCATGAGTGCGCAAGGTGATCTTCTGCACGGTTTCCCCTTGGGGTTGCGAAGGTCTCCAGACAGAACTCTCCATTCATTGATATATGATGCAGAATAATCGCTGCAACAGGTTCGACTGCCCGGCTGCTCCGGGCGATCCGGAAGCGGCGGGTTGCGAGGGGCCGGCGCACCGCCCTACTCCGGATGGCACGCGCGGTAATAGGGGCAGGCCCGCGGGCACTCAGCCGGCATACCAGGATCGATCTCTTCCTCAACCAGCCGGGCTCGCTCATCCCGAGACTCGATGAACCATTGTCGCAGCTCGTCATCAAGCGCATGGAGGTCGCGCTCGACCACCACGAGGCCATCCCGAAACGCGACATATACGACACAGCCCAGGTTCACCGAGTACTCGTAGATGCTCTCTATTGCCAGGGCATACCCCGTCGTGCTCAGCCGATGAAAGGCTTCCTTGCCGCCAAACTTGATATCCACCACCATCTGCTCTGACCATACGAAGGCATCCGCAGAGAGCCGTGACGACAGGCCCAGCAAGGTACCATCCAAATCGTTGCTCGACGATGACCGGCAGGGCGAGGTGGGCCAGGGCATCGATGCCGATGCCGGGCTGGCGGGCCAGGGCCTCCTGAACCCGGGCGAGGATTCGCCGCTCCTCGAAGGCCCAGAGCAAGCGCCCGTGATCGGGGAGGCTCTCGTTGGTGGCTGTGGCGTCATCGGGAAGGGGGAGGTCCGGGTGCTGCAACGTGCGCAGCGCGTCCAGGGGATTGCCCTCCGCCGCGTACAACAGCCGCTTGGCCGCAACGAAGATGCGGGCGAGCACGTCGTGGAGATAGCTCCCCTGGACCATGCGCGGGCTGGGCGGCACCCGTACCTGGAGCACGTGGCGCAGGTACAGGTCCCGCCCCGTCGGGCAGTACTGGCCGGCCACCGCGGAGACGCTGAGGCGGGTATCGTAGATGGGGCTGAGGGGCGGCTGGTGCCAGCTCCAGCCCCGCAAGTCTTCGGCCACGCCCCGCTGCCGGGCCTGGGGCGCCAGGTGGCGCTGGACCCACCGCTTTTCTTCATCAGCGAGGAAGTACATACCGACCTCCCGTTGGTGCTCTTCAGTCGCCTATCCTGAAGGGGTGAATAGCCCGTAGCCCACCGCCGTTTTGGCGCCTATGCCAAGGTTGCTCAAGGCATCATGCAGCCACCGCTCCGCCTGTGCGCGGTCTGCCGGCGCGGCATCCGGGCGCGTGTGGAGGGCGGTGCGGAACCGTGTCCCGGCAGGGACGGTTAGGAAGAAGACGGGTTGGGGTGCCAGCCAGTCACCCGGTTGTCTCACCTTGCCCTGGTAGTATTCAGCGAAGTGGGGGTTGAGTACATCCACGCGTACGCGCGGCGGCTCCACCGGATACAGGGCGTGGAAGACCACCGTGCCGGCGCCCCCCGCTTCGGCTGTCTCCGCCGGGCGGTCGCCAAAGGTGCGGGCGAGCGTCGGCCCAACCAGCCCCTCCCAATGCTGGGCCCAGGCGCGCGTCGCCCCCTTGAGGCTGCTGGCAGGGAGGAAAGGGACGCCCAGGTTGCGGTCCCATACGAACCCAACCTCCAGGGCATGGGTCATGCCGGTGCCGCTCACGAGCGGTGTCGCTAGGGTCACGTCCACCTCGTGGGCATCCAGGAAACGCCAGAGGGCCGCCCTGCGCTCATGGAGCGCGCGGAGCAGCGATGCAAGCTGCGGAGCGACATCCTGGGCGTGCTGGGCCATCTCCTCCAGGAACCGTTGCCGCACCGATCCGCCGTCCCGCGAGGTTTGTGGCTCCCAGTTCCCGGCATCCCCAGACCAGATATCGGCATAGCGGTCGTACAGCAGGCCAAGGTTGGCGGTCGTGGGCGGACGAGGTCGAAGGAGGTCGCGCGCCTCCCGGTACACGGGCCGTACCCGCGCCGGTGGCCCACCCCGGTCCTGCGGGCCTGCCCGTCGGTTGAGGCCCGGTGGCCTTCCGCCTCCGTCCGGACCCCGGATGCCGCCCCGCCCGCCCTGTGGGGACCGTTCCTCCCTGCGCGGTGGCCGGTTCATCGTTCCTCCTTCAGCGCGTACGCGCCAGCAAACGTCCGCATCTTCCCTATTCCTCGGCCCCCGGTACCGGGCGACTATGCTCCGGCAAGTACGCGTCGGCGAACTTCCGCATCCACCCCAGGAGCGCCAGGGCTGTCTGCTGTGCCTGTTGGTACTCGGCACGTGAGCCCGCCATCAACGCCGCCATGAGGTCGGTCCCTTCCCGGTATACCTGATCGGGCCGCTCACTCTGGTGGGATACCGGCCCCAGCCAGTCTTGCAGCTCCTCATACAGCGCCCGCGCTGCCTGTGCCTGCACGCCTTTTCCCCCGGTAGCGGCCAGCAAGTAGGCGAGGGCCTGGCCCAGCCCGTTCTGGAGCACCATGCTCGGCAGCGAGCGTACCAGGGTCCCGTACTGCGAGGCGTACTTGTCCTGGGCATGACGCTGGACGGTCTGGAGGGCGTAGAGCGCCCGTTGCTGTTCCAGGGTCTGCCTAGCCAAGAGCGCCACCTCCCTGTTCTAGCACCCGCACCGCGCACCAACCGTGCCCCACTGTCTCGTTGCCGCCCACCTGGACGAAGAAGGGATCGCCGTGGACCAACTCCAGGAACTGGTCCCGTACCGCTTCGGCGCTGGGGGTACCGGCGCGCTGGCGCCGCTCCAGAGGCGTGCGTGGCTCTTCCGGGAGGACCAACGTCGTGAACAAGCTATCGGCGGGCACCGTCTCCTCATACCAGAGGTTCCCCCCGCCTCCGGTGGTGGTTTTGTGCTCATTGAGGGCGACACGTGCGGTCACCTGGGTCGCATGCTTCACGAGATACGCGAAATCACCGTCGCTGATGAGCGCCACATGACGGGCAAACTTCTCCCGGTAGGTCCGGTGGGCCTCCCCGGCGGGCAGGAGCTCCGCCAGCCATGCCGCCAGATCGCTCCAGGCACCGTCTCGGTCCACCTGGAACGAGAGGTCTTCCAGCACGACGGTGCCGGAGCGTTCGTCTGCGGCGATCAGCCGGCCCGGGGCGGGTTGGAGCTGATCGGGAGAGGACAGGTCTGGCGCCGCGGCAGCGGCCAGGCGCAGGTCCCGTGCCAGCCGGCCCAGCGCCAGGGGGCAGGTGACCCAGAGAAATACGTCGGTCAGGCTGCGCACCGGGAAGGCCAGCAGCCGGGCATCGCTGAAGGCCAGCGCCCCGGCGTGCAGGTCACTCCCACCACCGGCCTGGGGCCTGGGGCCGAAGAGCAGGTCCACCAGCCCATCCCGGCCCGACCAGCGGCCCTCCGCTAACCGGCGCAAGCTGCCTTTGAGGCTGGTGGACGGGATAATGGGGAAGTCGGTGTGGCGCTCCCGCTGCACCGGGAGGTCCACGATCCCCGTGCTCTGACCGGTCCCCGGGTGCAGGGGAGTTTCCGTGTACAGGGCCAGCACCACCGGGGCCGCGCCCGCGGCGCGCCCGGTGGCAGTGGTCTGGTGGGACGGTATGGTCATCGCGTTCCTCCTTCGCTCCAATAGCCGACCACGACGTGGCCGAACCCCGCACGCCCCCGTGTACCGAGCTTCCGGTCGTGCCATGCGCCGAGGTCGGCGCCGTCCTGGGCGTGTAGGAAATAGACGCTGCCCGCAGGCACGCACGCTTCGGCGGGCTTGGGCCGCCCCGCGGCGATGTCCCAGCCACCGATACGCGCAGGCTTGTCCACTGCCGCGGAGACGATGGTCACCGCCTGCCCTTCCAGGTCGCCGTGCCACCCGTCACCAGCTTGACGGAATTCCTGGGGGAGCCACCGGCCACCCCAGCGTGCCGGGGTCAGCAAAACCAGGCGGGCCCGCGCGCCGCCCGGCGTGACCGGTGTGGAGGGCTCCTGATGCACCTCGACAGCGGCCAACCGACCTTCCCCACCCAGGCGGTGGAGGCCGGCGCACCGCTCCTGGAGCAGGGCATCAATGCCGTTCACCCGCAAGCCGATGCCCACCCGCCCGGCGTGGTCATCCTTGAGGCGGACAAAGACCGGGGCGTAGAGCATCCCTTCCTCGGTGGCGCGCGACGCTGGGTTGCGCCCGATACCGACCCGCCGCTCCTCGCAGAAAAACGCGGATGCCTTCGCGATCTGGCTATCCGGCACGAGATCCCCTCTTAGGTAGGCGGCGAGCCCTTCCTGGGAGATCCACATCCCGACCTTGGTCTCGCGGTCGCCCTCCTCCAGCTTCGGGAGGAAGGACACTGCCCCCAGGTCGCAGTCCAGAGGATCGCCGGGGTTCGTCGGGTGCCATACGCTGCCTTCCCGTCCTCGCAGGTCCAGGGGCGCGGGGTACCAGCGCTGCACCACCCCACCCGCCTGCCGGATGAGGTAGGGGCCACGCAGGTCAAGCTGTCCCAGGTCATCCAGACCCCCCAAGAGCTTAATGGCCTCTGGCACCTCCGGGAAGCCGCCACCCCTTCCCTGCACCGCAGCCGCATAGTCTTGGACGGCGACGCCCAGGGCGGCCAGCAACGCCGTCCGCACAAAGCCCTGCATGACCTCCGGGGAGGGCGGAAAACGGCTGTGGATCACGGTAGCCTCGCCGGCGTTCATGGGTTCCAGGCCCCTGAAGAACAGCACGTCCAGGGGAAAGATGCGCCATTCCATGATCAATCCTCCTCTCCGGCGAGGAAGGCCGCCAGCAGCACCGGTGCCGTATCCCGCCAACCCACCCCGGCCAGGCGGCGCAGCACCACGACCCGCGCCTCAGCTTCCTCACGGGTGGCCGTCCGCTCTCGGCTCTTGAGGTACTCGGCCGCCAGCAGCTTATCTACCGTCTCCTCCGTCCATTCTGGGCTGGCGGCGGGGAGCAGGTCCCGCAGATGGTAGAGGAACCCGCGGCCGTACTGGTTCTTTTCCAGCTTCTTTCCCAGCCCATCCCTGACCGTCTCAATATCATCCACGAGCGGGATGTCCCCCTCCCGACCGCTGTCCCACTTCCTGGCGAACTCCAGGACGATGCCCGGCCGCTTCCACACCGCCACGGCCAGCGCATCCCGGCCCGCGGTGTCTTTGGCCTGCTCCTCCAGGATGCGGTGGGCAGTGGCGACGACCTCCCGCAGCGGGGCGTTCATGTGGGCGTAAACCAGCCCGGCGCTGATAGTCGCTTTCATCTCTGGCAGGTGCTTCGTGAACTCGTCGTGGTACGTCCCTCGGAGGTCTGCTGCGACCCGCAGCGCCGTATCTTTGGGCAGCAGGGCCAGCACATCGTCGCCTCCCGCATAGATCAAGACCCCATTGGCCTCCCGCCCTTCTACGATCTCCGGCACCCGGCGGCTGAATGCTGCGAGGGCTTGGGAGATGTGCTCCTTCCGGTCAGCATGTGTCCGCAAGAGCTTTCCCATCGAGTCTCCGTCCATTGCCAGGAGTGCGTAGGACGTGCTCGGCATGGGCAGACGCACGGCACGCACTGCGTCCAGAAGCTCCCGCAGCGTCCCCAGGACCGCCGTCCGCTGGTCGCCCAGTTCCGCCTCCCGCTCGCGGTCACCTACCACCTCCGGGGAGAACCAGTCGCCGTCGATCTGGATGAAAGCATCCGCGACTTCCCGGTCACTTGGAGACCAGGCATCGGCCGCGTCCCGGAGCGCCGGAAAGAACGAGCGCGGGATGCTGAGCGGGACCCTGGCTTCCTCAAGTGCCCACATATGCAGCGATACCGCATCCCGTAGCCGAGGGTCGGTCGCTCCGGCCTTCAGCACGCTGAGCCGCCAGGGAATGCTGGCCATCGTCGTTGTCGAAGGAAAGCCCGTGGGTACCGACCACCCAAGGGCGTCGGCCGCAATGTAAGGAAAGAATCGTTTGACCGTGCATAGCGTGCAGAGCCGTTCCTTGCCCTTCGGCTGCACATCGTGCAGCCCCCCGTGGTGTGCGACCTCCGTCCAGAAGTCACGCACCTCCTTGCGCGAACCGTCGCCGGCGTGCAGGGCCTCCCGCGCGCCGCAGCAGGTACACTTCTCCCCCGGCTCGTCCTCCAGTGTGAAGGCCCGTAGCGTCTTGCGGCGGGCCATCCCGGCTGGATCGCCCAGGACCCAGGCGTGAGTCCAGACGCCAGCGACTTGTCGCTCCCAAACCTCACCCGTCGTTGCGGTCCAGGGGAGACGTCGCCGTTGCCACTCCGCCCGGACGGCCTTGCTCACGCGCTTCCACGCCTCCTGCCACCCAGCAACCGCCGCCTGGGCGACCTGGCCGGCCCGTTCCGCGGGAGCCCGCAGTTCTGCCACGTGCGGGATCGATCCCACGCGGCTGCCGCTCTCCTGGGGCACGCCGCCACGCCTGAGCGCATCCATCAGCGGGTTGCCCTCGATGGCCGGGAGCACCATCTCACAGGAGTCGGCGACGCGTGCCAGCGCGCTGCCCGCCAGATAGGACAGCAGGTAGGACCCGGCCCACAGGTCCCGGGTGCGCCGGGCCTGGCTGATGAACTCCTGGACTGGGCCAAACGCGAGGTAGATGGTCTGTTCGCTCACAGCCGCACCTCCACCGCATCGGGCTGCTGCTCGTCCAGGAAGTCCTGGACCACCTGCCGGGTATTGTCGGGCCAGCGCACGCCGTCCAGGTCGGGCAGCGGCGCGGGTAGGAAGAGGAAAGCCAGATGGTAGGAATGGCCCAGGCGCAGCACCCGCATGAACAGCGGCGAGGCCATCCGTTCCTGGGACACCACGGTGAGCGGCAGTCCGAAGCCCACCCGTTCCGCGACCTTGACGCCACGGCGGAAGCGTTGCAGGCGTAAGCCCGCGTCGTCCAGCGCCCTTTCCCACGAGTCGAAGCCCTGCCGCAGCACCAACAGTCGCACACCAGGAGCGACGATAGTGTGATCGTTCCCCGGAAGAGTCGGGAACCAGCGGCGCAGGGTCAGGAGGCCGCTCCCAATCTGGGATTGCCAATCCTCTGGTGTTGCGGCCTGAGAGGGGAGAGGGAGGTCTCCACAGTCCGGCCAGCCTTCCCAGCCTTCGATACGCAGGCTGCCCAGCCCACGCCGGGAGCGGCTGCCCACACCACCGACATGGACCAGCAGCCAGAGCGATGCCAACCAGGCGCGCCGCACCTCCGGCGTGTCGCAGCCCGGGCGGGGCTGCACCTCCAGGGTGAAGGCGCTGGGGCTGGTAGGAATCGCCCGGCGGTCGTTATCGCCCAAGACGAGGGAGTATCCCAGGTACACGATGCCATTCTCCGGGGGACGCCCGCCGCGTTGGAACCCTCCCCGGTTGACGGGCTGCGTATAGCGGTTTCGATCCCACCGGATCCTCCCTACCTGCCACTCGCTGACCCGCAGCAGGCAGGGGGATTGCCCGGCCTCCGTACTCCCGAAGAGCCGCGCTTCGCGGGTGGCGTACTCCCCGTCCAGTGCGGCGTACTCCCCGTCCAGTGCCCGGTACCAGTAGCGTAACAGACCCTTGAACGACGGTGGCCGCAGTTCGGCATACTCGTTGGGGTCGGCCCCTCCTAGAAACAGGGGCGTCACCGCCGACAGGGCCACGGTCAGTTTAGAGGGTGGGGCCATCCTCCTGTTCCTCCTGTTCTGCTTCCGTGCCGTCCAGCACGACCAGTTCCCCCAGCACGAAGGGGTGTGCCCGCTGCTCCTCCGGTGTGCGGCGGTCCACCACCGCCACCCGCCGCACCGCAACACCCAAGCTACGTGCTGCGCCCGCGATCTGTTCCACGACGTACTGGATGACGGTGGTGCCCCCGGTCAGGTTGACCACGACCTCGCTTGCCTCGACGAGGCTGCGACGGAACTCGCCATCCAGCAGCGCACGCCCTTCCTGAAAGCCGGTCATGGGGTCTCTCAGTTCCCGCACCACCACCGGAAGCCCCGCCACGTCCGCCGCAGCCAGCGCGTCCGGAAGCCGCTGCCGTCCCTCGGCCGAAGTGATGACCACGACCCGGTCGGGTCGGACGTGCTGTACCGCCGAGTACAGCACGCCGGGAGAAAGGCCCAGCGGAGTCACCAGCAGCCGCATGATCCTAGACCGTTGCTGGGCGAGGCGTGGAAGGTCAGGGTCGGCCAGCAGGGCGGCACACTGCTGGATGAGGTGGCCCACTTCCGCCACGTCGCCGGGCGTGAGGCGCACTTCGTCCTCGGTCATACCGGCGTGCGCGAACCGGTTGCGACGCTGCGCCACTCCGTCCCAGACGGTCGCCAGACGCTGCTCGGTAGCCGTAGCCACCCCGCTCCGCACGCGCTGGACCATACCACCGAGCTGGCGCTCCGCGGCCAGGCGTTGGGGGCGGCCCAGCCACTGCCGGGGACCACTGCTGCGCAGCACCACCAAGCTGACCAGCCACTCCCGCAGGAGCAGCAGCGCCGTTGGCAGGGCGTTCCGTTCAGCGTACCATTGGACCAGTGCGAGCTGGCGTTGCAGTTCCTCATCAGAGAGTGGCAGGTCCCGCTTGGACGGAGCGGGACGCGTCGCCCATGATGCCACCGGCCCACTGAGGATCCCCAACGAGCGCCGCCCCACCGATTGCGGACCGGCCTGCTGGGCGAGGGTCTCAACGGCAGCGTGCAACCGCCCGGCGGCCAGCCCGACCTCTACCGGCAGCCCGGCGGCCAGCGCCGGCGCCAAGTCTTCGATCGCGTCCTTGGCGCGGGAGAGCGCATGATCGCCCTGCCGCTCCTGGAAGAGCCGGGCCACCTCCTGCCGCAAAGAGTGTGCCACTGGCCGCAGGTCGCCGCTTTCGCGCGCGCTCTGCACTGCGTGGAACCATTCCGTCAAATTGAAGAGGGCGGTCAGGTCGAGGATCGGCCGCTCTCCCGTCTCCGGGTCTGGCAGTTCGAAGGCCCCATAGTAAATGCCCCGGATCGTGACCCCCCGGTAGGCCGTCAGGTAGGTGAGCGCGGCCAAATAGACGAAGGGGAGGTGGCGCAGGGCAAAGGTCACGTCAAGGACTACGGACTCCCCCTCCCCTACAGCTTCCACCAGCCGGTGGAAGGTTTCGAGGAACTCCTCGCGCGTTTTGCCTTCCGGCATGTCCACCGCCTCGGGCTCCAAGCCAGCTTCTGCCAACTCTGCGGCTACTGCCGGATACCATTTGTCCCGAGCGCCGGACGTGACCAGGACACTGGCTTTCCCTCCACGCAGATCCCGCAGCCGCGCCAGGGCAACCGGTGCGAAGCGACTGGCCCACGTGCGGTCGTCGAGGGCATAGACCGTCTCGGTGTAGTTGCCCGTTCCGACCGAGCAGACCAGGTGGGGTACCTCCTGCGTCATCATCAGCCCTCCTCTGCCACCCACTTACCTCCAAGAGCAACACACTCAGTCCTCAGTCCTCAGCACTCAGCACGCATTTACTCGTTCACCACACATCCGGGCACAGATTGCGGAACTCGCAGTCCACGCACCTCCCCCGCATCCGGGTGGCCTCCGGAAGCGCCTCCTGCGCGATCGCCGCCCGGATCTCCCGTAAAGCTTTCCGCACCCAGCCCCGCATGTTCGACGTGATGCGCACCTCCTGGGCCCGCTTCTGGGGGATGAGGTAGATGAAGCCCCGGCGCACCGGACGCCGCCAGACCTCCTCCACCAGCAGGGCGTACGCCGTCAGCTGGTACTTGTGGTTCAGCCCGACCGCACCCTCGGAGTTCTTGAAGTCCACCGGGATGACCTCCCCCAGCGCCTCGACGACCATATCCAGCCGGCCCCGCAGGCCCAGCCGGTCCGAGGACACGGCCACATCGAAGTGGCGCTGACCCTCAGCGAGGCCGTAGGCCCGCAGGCTCCGCCGCTCCTCCAGCTCGGCGATACGCTCGTGCTCCCGCCGGCCCTCCTCCATCTTGTAGGTGGTGGGCCGGGCCCGCACCGGCAGCAAATACGAGTAGTAGACGATGCGCGGGCAGTAGGGGTACTGCTTCACGTCGCTCACCGTGAGCATGAGGGGAGCCTCCCCGACGAGGGAGGGGCTAGCGGTCCACTCGGTAGTCATCGGTGACCACCTCTTTCATGAGGCGGAGGTCCTTCTCGCACACGGGCACCAGCTGGATGCGCGCCGGCCGCTGCCCGATAATGCGGCGCAGGCGCAGCAGGATCTCCTGCTGGCGGTTGTGGTTGAGCTCGCCCAGGAAAGCGCTGTACTGGACGCGGGCCAGGCCGTAGTCCAGGCAGGCGTCGGCCACCTTGGCCCGCGTCCCGTCGTGGGGGATGTCGTAGAGGAGGAGCACGGTGGTCACTGGACGTATCCTTGGCGGTCAGTCGGGAGACATATCGGTGCGCAGGCCGATTTCGGGATCGTACGGGAGGTTAATGGTGTTCAGGAACCAATCCTTCTCCCACGACAAGTGCTCGCGGAAGCGGTGCTCTTGCCATTCGGCAATGGGGACGAGAAGCTCGTTGGCGTGAAGGACAGAGGCTTCCCGCCGTCGTTCGTATTCATTCCGGAGGGCGAGAGGAAGCACTTCTGTGCCCTCGAACAGGTCGTCAAACTGGCGGCCGAGATCTTCGTCGCTCGCGAACGCCCGCAACGTGTCCAGGCATCCTCGCTGAAAGGTCATGAGAGCGCCCTCCACCCGGCGGATCCATTCCTCCGCCAGACCATCCTTATACGCCTGGTCCAGCCACTCGCTCAGGCGGGCTTCGTCAATGTCTTCCCCATCGTGGCCGGACAGGATATCCAAACAGTTCTCGACCAGCCCGTCGTCGTAAATCCGTTGCCCGCTGCGGGGCTGGGTAAGCACCGTGACCGGCACGATCCCTTTCCTGCCCCGGCGATTGACGCGACCGAAACGCTGGGCCAGCGCTTCCAGGGGGGCGGGCTCTGTGACGATCCCGTCGAAGTCCAAATCCAGGCTGACCTCAATGACCTGTGTGGCCACCACTGCCAAGGGCCGAGAAGTCCCCAGTCGGCTGCGGATCACCTCTTCCTTTGCCAGCCGGTCTTCCACGGTGAACCGACTGTGCAGGAGCAGCACGGTTTCGGGGCCGAGCCGGTCCCGTAGCTCCTGCCAAGCTGTCTGCGCGGTCCGCACAGTGTTGGCGGCGACCAGGAGACGCTGGTTCTTGCGGCAGCGCTCGGCAATATGGTCAAGGATGGAGGGCGAGAGCAACTCGCCCTCCATGAGCTCAATCCTGTGCCGGCGGAACTCAGCAAAGAGGGATGGTTCCACAGCGAGCCGCTGGAGGCCCAAGTGCTTATCGAGCAGCCCAGCGAGCCAGGTGGGTGTCGTCGCGCTCATCGAGCAGACGACGCTGCCCCATGTACGCTGGAGTTCGGCTACGAGGCCAACGAGCAAGCCAAGCCGCTCCGCCTCATACGCATGGACCTCATCGAGGAGAAGGATGCTTCCACTCATTGCAGTCCAGAGGGCTTCATAGCCTCGCACGCGGTAGGCCGCACGCAGCAACTGGTACGGTGTCGTGACCCATATCGCAGGCTGGTGCAGACGAGTCAGGTCAGTAGCTCGACGCGCGGCCAAATCCGCCTCCCGCGCTCGGTAGCCCTTCTGCTCCGTCAATTCCTTGTACAAGACCTGTGCGCTCCTCCCGTGCATGAGCGCGATGGGAGCGCCGGTCAGCCGTTGCAGCCGCGTCCGCATCGCATTGATACTCGCCTGATAGGGCAGCACGTAAATAAGACTCGCGTGGTGCCGCTCCTCCGTCTGCCTGCGCGCCCAGAGGAGCGCGGCCTCGGTTTTGCCGCTCCCCGTTGGGGCGACGAACATGATCGGGCCGCTCTGCTGCGCGGCGTCCCGCTGGTGCGAGCGGAGTGCCGAGAGGTTCAGCGTACGCAGGGTTTGGTCGGCATCTGGAAGGACCAGAGGCGCCAGGGGCGAGGCGTGGGCAGAGCCGAGATGATCCGAGAGCAACACCAGACCGCGCAGCGCCACGGCAGCACGGTTTTCCGGGCTGTCGGCAGGTTGCGCTCCGAGGCGACGCCACAACCGCTCATAGGCCCGCAGCCCGCGCCGGATCACCGCACTCGCCTCTTCGCAAAAGCGCTTCGGGTCGGGTGAGGTCGGGACTGCCCTGGGCGCTTCAACGTGCTCCGCGAATCCGAGCTCCGTAATCCACGGGCCGCTCATCGCGGAAAGCCACTGGGCAACCCCCGTAATCCACTTGTGTTGGATGCTGGCGATCCATTGCTCGATGTCCCAGTCCTCGACAGGAAAGTTGGGATTATAGCGCTCCGCGATGATCTCCTCAGCATCTCGATGGTGCGAAGCGATTCCCGCCGCGATCCACGGGAAGTCGGGGCCAGTGGGGTCCGCGACCCAGGGGAGGAAGGCCAGCGAGAAGACCTCGTGGCGGTGACCTCTCCAGGATGCGCCGGTGCGGAGGTAGTCTTGGAATCCTTGCGTAAGCTTGCCCAGGTCATGGAGCCAGCAGGCCCAGAAGGCACGGTGCGATAGTCGAGGCTCGCCCACCAGCTCCGGAAGCTGGGGATGTCGTTGCGCAAGCTGTGCCAAGCGACGCAGCACCTGCCGGGTATGCTGGGTAATGGACTCACCAGCCTGGCCGCCGGTACCGCTTTTCGCAAAGGCATCCGCCAGCAAGGTTTGCCAATCGGAGTTACGGACCATCATGTGCTCCATCGAACCGGTGCCACACCACGATGCGGCGCAGACCATTTTCCTCCGGGCTCAGCGGGTCTATCGAGAAAATCTCGCCCGGATCGGGTCGCATCGCTGAGGTTCCCTGGGTTGCTCCCTCACGGACCGCTACCCGGCGCTCCAGCACGACGTAGGGAGCCCACTCCACCCGTCGGCGATCCGTCGGGTCGATGAACCGCGGCATGGTTGCCATAACACCCACCGGGGTGCGCAGCCGCCAAGTCCAGGGGAGCAGCGTCCCTTCGAGGTAGCCCGATGCGGCCGCTTCCAGGTCCACGACTTGGACGGTGCGGTAGGCCGCCAGGTCCTGGGACCGACCCAAGACCACCGGGTAGCAGGGCTCGCGGAAGGCGCGCTCCAATTGCTCCAGCCAGCCCGGTGCGTCCAAGTACAACACCATCCGAGGGAACAGCAAGACCTCCCGCAAGAGCGGGTTGATATTCCCTTCCAGGTTCTTGGTGAACCCCATCGCCCTGTCGAGGCGTCCGCTGGCCGCCTCCACCAGGTGGGTGTTTTCCAGGTCATCCCCCTTTCCGGCAGCGGTGAAGGAGTAGGCGAACCGCAGCGTCGCCCGGTCGGGGAACTCGCCGAGCGCGCTGGCACTGTGTCCGTAGACCGTGGCGGGCGGCGGCATGGGAAAGCTAGGCTGCCGCCCCACCAGGAAATGGGGATACCGGAAGGATGTCGTCGTCCCTTCCAACTCGATGCGGAGCACCTGGCCGGCCATGCTAGGCCATCCACGCGCTGCTCTGCTCCCCCCCAAGGTCCTCCGTCAACTGCGACAGGATGGCACGGGGGTGGTCGAGCCGGTATTCCAGAGGCGGCTGCCGCAGGTCGCTATCTTGGGCGATCTCCTGGAGCGCCTTTTCCAGCGCGCTCCGCTGGTCGTCGTAGAACCCCTGCACCCAGCCCGCATAGAGCGGTGAAATCATCTGGTCGCCCCAGGCGCGAACCATCTCCTTCAGGGCATCGGTATGGATCCGGAGTTGCCCATCGGGGCCTGCTCCCACTACATATTGCAGCGGGTCGTTCCCTCCTTTGAAGACGCCTGCCAGGATGACGACCGGTGAGACATCGGTGTAGTGGAGAGCCTGCTTTGCGCCCCCGGAGACCAGGGCAAGTCCTTTGAGAAGAGCGGCTACCCGCTCAATCCGATCATCGATTTTCAGGCGGTAGCTCTTTTCCTGTGCGATGTACTCCAGGCCCGCGTCTACCGCCTGCTTGACGCGGTTGTCATCCAGGTTGCGATAGCCTGAACGCTGCACTTCGCTAAAGGTGCCCACCGCATGTAGGTTCAGGGAAATGAGGCCCTTCAAGACGGCACGATAGAACTGGTGCTCGTGGGGGACCGGATCCCCTTCGTGCCGGGACATGGTACCGAAGTCGCGGGTCAGCGTGACGGGTGCGATGGCAATGAGCGGACTCACCCGGAACGGAGACACACGGGTAATCTCGCCGGTCGTGGGCGTCTCGCGGCCTACCCGGGACTGATCGGCTTGGCGCGCCGCCGCAGCTTCTGTACGTCGGGAAGGTGCGCGCATGTACCCGAAAAGGTCGTCTTCCCAATACTCAATGGGGTTGCCATCAGTGTAGGCGACCTTTTGCTCCCGGAAGATGGGTGAGTTGATCCACGGGAGCTCTCCAGCCGCCGCGGCGGAGGCAAGGGTGGTGCGTAGCCAATAGCGGAACGCCTGGGCCGAGACATAGGGGTAGGCCCCGTGCCGTGTCTTGATGACCTTGGTTGCAACAGCATTGTCCGTGCTTGCCTCCGGATCTCCCCCGGAGTTGTTCAAGGCCGATGCCGGCGCATCGACGAGGATGATACCGCTAAGGTACGCCATGATCGTCTACCTCCTGTCTGTCCGATGTCCCGACGCTAGACCGTTGCTCCCACTTCTTCGGCTTGTTCGTCAGCTTCCTCCCGGTCAACCTCGCTCATGATCTCTCGCCCTTCGGGCCGCTGGAACCAGCCGAGCCTGCACAGCTCCTCGACCATCCGGATACGGAGCAAATCCCACGCCAGACGCCAGTCTGCGCGAGCGACCTCCTCCCCCTCTTCAAAGACCGTGAGGAAATCGTCCAAAGTCACCAAGGGCTCTCCCAACCGCTGGACACGCCGCCGATCCGCCCGGATGAGCGTATCCCGGACGGTACGATAGTCAGTGCGACCGGAGAAGAACCGCCGGAAGATCTGCCGGTCGTTGGTGTCGGCAATATCGGCGGCCACTCGATCTGCCAGCGACCGGATAGCTGTGACACGGACCTGTTCCATTCTCAGCACCTCCTCAAGAAACATGACCACAAAGGGCCAGCGTTCCTGCTTCAGCAGGGTCTCCGGCGTTAGACCTGCGATCTGCTCAGGGCGCCAGTTGAACCAACGGCGCAGAAATACACCGGCATTGTCGGGGAGCGTAAACAGGTCGTCGTAAAACCGGTTGCGGAGCGCCCGACGCTCTTCTTCCGGTGGCTCCTCGCCTTCTCGCCGCTTGCCTTCCCAGGCCCGCCGCACCGTCTGGTTCCACACGCCCCGGTATCGCTGGCCCTGCGCCCGCTTCACGAATTGCACGACGTTCGATGGCAAGGGGTAGATTTCGATGCCCGGACCCTGCCCGCTGTTGGAGAGGTGGTAGACCGTCAGCGGGCCTGCCTTCTCCACTTCCTCATCTTCACCGTCAGGTGCGCGTTCCTGCTGCCAGCGAGCCAGTGCTTCGATGACGCGCGTGCGCGGCCCGCGGATGTTGGCGGGCTTCGCGTCGGTCTGCACGCTCAACAACCGCTGGAGGGTTGCGAAGCGGTCTTGAACCACCGCCCTCAGGATTTCCCTATCCGCGGGGGCGTCTCCAACCTCTACAATGACGGCCTTCCCTTCGCAGTAAGGCGCACCGATGGAAAGCGCCTGTAAGGCCACGATGCAGAGGCCGCATAGAGCGAGCCCATGTTGTCCCTGGGGAAAGAAGTTTATGACATCGCGACCTGTAAGCATTGGAACTAGGTCACGATACGCTCGGGTTACCCCTTCTTTCTTGCATGAAGGACAGATAGCTTCGTGGTGAACCTGATCGCATCTCCCGCATAGGTTGGCAGGTCGGACGGACGGGCGGTGACAATACGCACACATGGGTCCGGTCTCGTCGAGCGGCCAGTTGAACGCCCTGAGAACCGCTTGGGCGTACTTTACCTTCTGGTTAGGAGTCCAACTCGTGTTGAGAAAGTTAGACGTGAAAAGCACAGTAAGGTACCCTGACAGTACCTTGCTGAAGTACCATCGTTCAGCTTCCTGGGCCAACCGCTCTAGGTCCTCGACGGTGATCTCCTCCGGCATCTCCTTCCTAGCATAGACCAAGATCGCCGCGATCCCCATGTCGGGGAGCGGGTGTCCCGTCCACCTCAATCCGGCATACTGCTCACTTACCATTGCGCTCTCTCCTGTGATTACCATCTCCCCACAAAGGGCGTATAGGGTTTCCCTTCGCCCCGTACGAAGGTCGCCAGGTGGCGGGCCTGGCTCATGAGGACCGTCCGCAGCTTGTGCTTCTTGCCCTCGTAGGGCTCTTCCCCATCCAGGCGCTCGTTCACCCGCTCCGCCAAGAGGCGGCGGGTGGGCTCGGTCAGGCGGCCCTCCTCTACCTCCAGCGTGGCGCCCCGGTTGAGCAGTCCGAACACCGTCCGGTCCACTACCATCTGCCGGAACTCCTCGATGAGGTCCAGCACCAGGGAGGGCTTGCCCGCCCGGTCGACGTGCAGATACCCGGCATAGGGGTCCAGCCCGGCCAGGAGGATGGCCCGCTCCACGTGGCTGTACAGGATGCCGTAGCCGTAGTTCAGCAGCGAGTTCACCAGGTCCGTAGCTCCCCGCGTCTCCCGGCCCTCCCAGCCCACGTCCGGCACCAGCAGCTCCCGCATGGCTTCCCAGTAGAGCTTGGCCCCGTGGGCCTCCAGGGTCATCAGCTCCTGGCGCAGGGCGTCCACGGTCTCGCTCCGCAGCCCCTGGACCTGCCGCCCGTAGTCCTGGATGCGGAAGGCCGCTTCCCGGGCCTGGTCGTAGCGGTCGAAGTCCTTCTGCCGCCGGTTCTTGGCCAGGTAGCGCAGCAGGGTGGCCTGGTTGGCCAGCTTCCCGGCCACGAAGGCCTTGCACAGGGTGACGCCCCGCCCGTCCAGGTAGGCCAGCAGCTGCTCCCGCCGGGTCCGCACGGTGCCGGTGAGGGCCGGCGAGATGAGGCGGGCGTAGGGCACGCCGCTCCCGGACAAGAAGGTGATGTCGATGCCCCGCTCGGCGCACTCCCGGATGACGTCGCTGGAGAGGGAGACGCCCCCGGAGAGCACCAGCACGTGCTCCAGGCCGTAGAGGGGCCGCTCCTCCACCACTTCGCCCTTGAGGGAGACCCGCACCCGCTCCGAGTGCTTGCCCACGAAGGCCCCGTATCGCTCCACGATCAGCTCGGCCATCGCAACCTCACCCACCCATCGCCCTTGGTACAGTCCTTGCCGATGTGCGTCACCTCGCTCCAGAGGAGCCAGGGCAGGAATGGCCGCAGGTCGCCCCGGAAGGTGATCTCCCCCACCAGCCCGCCGATGGGCGTGAAACGGCCCTGCCGGGACGAATAGCTGGGCACGTCCACCCAGCGGGTGCGGTCGTCGGCGACCTGCACCGCCTCGGCCTGCTGCAACAGCTCCTGGTGGTCGAAGTCGGGCCTGGTCCCCGTTGCCGTCTCGCTCAGGTCGGTCAGGCGACGCAGCACCCGCCGCATGAGCAGCGGGAACGTCAGGCGCTTGACCAGCCGCTTCTCGACGATCAGGCGCAGCGGGGTCAGCAGCGCGACGGTCACCGCCGGCGGGCTGCCCAGCCGCTCGCACGCCGCCAGCACCCCCGCATGGGTGACGGCCAGCCCCGGCTGGCGCACCACCCGCTCGCCTGCCTCATAGATGCCTTCCGACTCGCCCGATACCGGGACCTGGGCCGAGATGCGCGCGACAGCGAACCGTCCCGCGGCCCGGCCCCGGTTCCCGATGCCGCCCTCGCCCATACGCCGGACGCCCAGCACGATATAAGGCAGCAGCGGGCGAGCCTCGCCGAACAGCGTGACGCCGAAGCTGAAGGCATCGCCGGTCCGGTAGAGTGTCCGGTCTTCCAGCGGCGGCTCCACGGTGCAGGGCCGGGCGACCTCCACCCCGCGGGCGCTCTCCTCGTCGGCGGTGGCCAGCAGCGCACAGACCGGGCACGCCTGCCGGAGACGGCTGTCGGCGCAGGCGCTCCCGCGCTGGTCCAGGCAGAAGTCCCGGCGTAGGGCACCGAACAGCGCCCCCCGGAGCATGCTGCCCTTATAGGGCGGCGTGACCATGTCGGTCTCGGCTTTGCACGAGAACTGGAGGACGTGGGCCTGGAGGTTCATGGCGACCTCTCCTTGGTGCGGTGTACGCGCAGCAGTCGGCCTACTCCACCATCCGCAGCTTGCAGGGCGTCGGGTCCACCGCCACCAGGAGGGGCCGCGCCAGGCTGGTGAAGGAGACGATGGCCTGCCCCGGCGCCAGGTTGGGGAGCTGGCCCCACAGGGCGTCGTCGATGCCCCCGATGGAGCGCCGCAGGCGGCCCACCACGTTGGCGTCGTTGACCTTGTGGATCACCCAGTTGTTGATGAGCCCCAGCACCTCATCGGGCAGGTGCTGCGGCAACTGGGTGATGAAGACCAGCCCCAGCCACCTTTTCCGCCCTCTGCGGGCAATGCGCGCCACCTGCTGGAACAGCGCCTCCATCTGCGTGATGCGCTCCGCGGACAAGAACTCGTGGGCCTCTTCGATGAAGACCACGGTGGGCGTGGGCCGCTTCCCCTCGGCCAGGGCCTTCTGGTAGTTCTCATCCTGCTGGACTTGCACGCCCCGGAGGATCTGGGCGATGACCAGGTTGTTCACGGTGGGCGAGTCGGTATCGCTCAGGTCGATAATGGACACCCGGCCCGGCTGGAGCATCTTCTCGTAGGTGAGGCTGTGGGCGTTCGGGTTGTCGAACACCTGGAGCCGGTGCAGCCGCCAGAGCTTGCTCAGTAGCACCCGCCAACTGACCTCGCTGTCGGGCTTGACCGCCTGCACCAGCCGCTTGATCTGCTCCAGGTGGCCCGTAAAGGGCGCATGGTACAGCTTCGGCTCCCCCGCGGCCTTGGACACCAGGTGGAGGAAGACCCCGGCGATATCCAGGAGGTGGGAGAGGGTCATGCGGGGGTAGCCGGTCTCCATCTCGTCCAGCTCCTGGGCCTCCCGCTCCTCTCGCTGGTTCCCCCGCGCCGGGTAGATGCCCACGTCCCGCAAGACCTGCTTGCACACGTCGTAGGCCTGGAAGAAACGGCTTTCCTGAGCCGACGACAGCTCCAGGATCTCCTTCACCGCGTAGGGCGACAGTGCCCCGAAGTCCAGCCGGAACACGCCGATGCGTGGATGAGCAGGGTTGGCGGTCTCCCGCCCCACCAGGTGGTAGACGAAGGTCCGCTCGACCCCCGCCGGCACCAGCCCCCGCCGCGCCAGGGCCCGCAGCATGGCCTCATCCTCGGTGGGCTGGTCGATGGCGGTATACTCTCCCTCGGTGTCGAGGAGGATGCAGGCCACCCCCGCCTGCTGCAACTGGGCGATGAGGCCGGAGACGGTGGTGGACTTGCCGCCGCCGGTGGTACCCAGGATGCCCGTGTGCCGGGGCAACACCGCCTTCTTGTCCGCGGGCACCCGCACCTCGATCTCGTCCTGGCCCTCGACCAGGCCCAGGCGAATGGTCCCATCGGTCCGCAGCACCCTGGCCGTGTCCTCCGGCGTGAGCAGGAACACCGGGCTGTTGGGCACCGGACGCCGGCGGGGCGGCACCACGCTGCCGTCGTCCAGCTCTTCGCCGAGGATCTCCACCTGGGCACGCCCGTGGTACTGGGGCATAAAGATGCCGCCCCGCACAGTGGCCGTCACCACGATGGGCGCATCGGCCCGCAGGCCGTCCGGCTCGGTAAAGGGACCCTTCACCACGATCCCCAGGTAGGTGCTCCTATCGGGTCGGCTCTCGATGCGCACCAGGGACTGGTTGGGCACCACCCCGATGCACGCCAGAGGCAGGAGGATGGTCACGGTGCCGTCGGTGCTGGAGGGCGTATCGAACATAGTGTAGGCGACCGCGCCCGCGTCGTCGGGATGGCCCTGCCACTCGCCGCCCGCCGCCGCGATCTCCTCATCCAGCGCGTCGAGGGCCTCCGCCGGGACGGCCTGCACGCCCTCGCCCATGCTCCCCAGGGGAAGCGGATCGCTCCTGTCCGCCATGGCTGTCCCTCCCCACACCCTAGCGCCGGGTCTGGCGCTCCGTGAAGTACCGAAACGGCTCGCCCGCCTGGAGGTAACCCAGCTGGACCGAGGCATCGAAGGCGTCCCCGCCGAACATCACCCCGCACACGGTGTCCGCCAGGCTGATGAGCATGGGGAACCCCCGGTGCTCCTGCAACATGCTGTCCGCCAGCGCGATGTGCGCCGCGCTGTGGGCGTGGTCGCGATGGGCGTAGAAGAGGTGGGCCGGGGCCAGCCGCGAGGTCCGGTACGCCCCGACCACGACCTGGGGGCCAACCTCGCCGAGAAACTGCCGCAGGCGCGGGAGCACCGCCGTCCACGCGCCCCGGTAGTGCCCCTGGTCCACCAGCCGGCCCATCCAGTCCTCCAGGGTGTCCACGATGGCGTACTCCAAAGGCCGGAGCGCATTGCCAATGGTGAGCCAGGCCCGCTCCTTGGGTGCGCTGGGCACGAACACGAACCTCCGGTGCCCCACTACCAGGTCGTGCAGCAGGTCAAGGCTCTGCTCCACCAGTTCGCTCATGCCGGAGCCGGTCAGCAGCTCATAGGCCAGGGGGTTGCCGTGCCCCATGCGCCAGGGGGCGGTGGACTTCTGGAGCAGCGCCGCCCGCTCGGCATAGGTCATGATGCCCCGGCGGGCCAGGTCGCTGAGGGTGTCGCTGGGGCTGGTCATGTCATACCCCGCGCGCTGCTGCCGACGCTCCAGCACCGCCAGAGTCTCGCCGACCGGGTCCACCCCGCCCGCCCGGACGTCGCGCCGGTACACGCGGTGGACCCAGGAACCCTGGTCGCCGTGGTAGGCCACCAGGCTCACCCCGATCTGGTGGATGGTGACGGGCAGGGTATCGTGGGTAACGCTGGTGCCGTCGCACGCCTCCACGTTCCCCGTGAACAGCAGCCCCCGATGGACACGCGCCACCTCCTCGGCGGTGGTCTGGTAGACCCCGGCGCCCGGCGGGGCGTGGGCGCGCTCGCGCAGTCGGGGAAAGACCTGCTGGCGGATGCGCTTGGTGTACGCGCTCTCCTGCCGGACCGCCAGCGCGATCTCCCGCTCCGTGCGACCATAGAGGCTGAACAGGTCTTCCCCTGGACGCCAGCTGCCCAGGTCCAGGGTCTGGGACAGCGGTTCCCCCGTTGCGGCCTGGTAGTCATCGGACCCGATCATCACCAGGTCCGGCGGTACCGGCGGCACGCTAAGGTCTCCCATCCCGGTATGTTGCTCAGGACTACGCGGGTGCATGCGCGTCCTACCTGTCCTGGAGGTCCGTGTGCCCTCCTTCTAGGGAGTTCCCACCATACGAGCGAAGTGCGACACCCCACACCGCGGCCCGCCCGTTAGCGGCCCAGCCATTCCCGGAAAGACGGCCCGCCCCACCAGGCGCGGGCCAACCCCGCGCCGTAGGACGCCGCCACCGCCTGCGGCAGTCCGAAGTCGGTGGTGAGCGCCGCGACGAGGTGCCGTCGTCCCGCAGCAAACGCCACCGGGCGCCCTGACAGGGCAACGCGCCGCTCCACCTCGGCATCCGGCGCCAGCAGTTCCAGGGCCAGCCGGTCGGCCTGGGCCTCGGCGTCCGCCACGGGGCCACAGCCCAGGACGCCGTCCGGTCGGCGCTCCATCAGGTGCGTGTGGGCGCCCATGGGCGCCTGGCAGAGGATGGCGTCAATCCGCTCGGTTGCCGTGGGTGGCCGCCGGCCGTCGAACACCTCCAGGAGAGACCGGCCCAGCCGCTGGACCGCGCGCCGGCGCGGCTCTTGGTAGTCCAGCAAGAAGTGGGCGACTTCGTGGGCGAGCGAGAACCGCTGTTCGTCGGCAGGGTCGGTCCCGTCGAGCAGCACGCACCCGCTCCCCCCGTAGGCGACCAGACAGCCGTGTAGCGGGCGGTCCGGCCCCCCCGCGCAGAAGGGGAGACCACGGGCGCGCAACCACGCCTCGGCATCCCGCACCCACAGGCGCGGCAGCTTCGCCACCATCAGGGGCAGCGCCCAGAGGACGGCCCCCTCCAGGCGACGCGGGAAAGGCTCTGGCCCGCCCGCAGCAGCCCAAAACTCCTGTGCGATGCGCTCCAGCCGCGGCTCCGTCATTGCTGCTCCGGCGGCCCGCCCTCCGCGCCCGGTGCGGCGGCATCCTCCGTCGGCGCGCCGGAAGCCCCTGGCTCTGTGGGCCCGGCCTCCGGGGCCGCGCTCGCGCCGCGGTCGCGGGCGGCCAGCAGCATCCCCCGGTCGTCGCAACGGTCCTGCTGCGGCCCGGCCCGGCGCAGGGTGCGGACCACGTCTACCTCCCGCAGCAGTTGGGCCAGCCGTTCGGCGCGCGCCCCCACGTGCTGCGCAATACGCTCAACCTCGCTGCGGAAGTCTGCTCCCGCAGGGTCCGGCCGCCGGCAGAGCGCGAGCCGGGGCAATTGTTCCGGTGAACAGCCGAGCAAGTCCGCCAGGGCTTCCTCTCCCACCTGATGCAACTCCATGTATGCGGCCAGATCGCGCGCGACAAAAAAGGGACGCGCTGCCGCCCGCTGCGCCGCCCGCCGGAGGAACCCGAAGTCGCGACGTTTACTCACGGAACTGTTCTCCCCATCGCTGGAGGCGCTTCTTGATCCGGTCCTTGTGCCGCTTCACGATCCTCCGCTGCTGTGCCACGTCGAGCCGTTCCAGTCCCAGCACCGCGCTATAGGCGGCGGTGCGGCGCTCCCCCTCGAAAATGAGTTGGAGAAGCTGGCGGTCCAGCGGATCGGGGAAGGCTTGGAGCAGCCGCTGCTCCCACTCCCTCGCCGCCCACTCCCTGGCAACCACCTCGGCGGGGTCGGTCGCTTCCTCTATGAGCGTATTCCGGTCTCCTCCGCGTTGTGCGACGTCGTCCAGGGGAAGGGTCCGTCCGGAGCGCCGGTCCTCCCGCGCCCAGGCGTTCTGGAGGTCACGCCAGGCGGACATTGTGAGGTAGGCCAGGAGGCTGCCCCTGGTGGGATCGTAGTGGGAGGGGCCTTCGATATAGTCCATGAGGGCATCCGTGGCGGCGTCATACAGTGCCATGTCGTCCCACGGCCCCCGCAAGCGGGCGCGCAGTCGCCGTATCAGGCGCTCCAGATACGCCTCAGCCAGGTCCTCCGGGGCGACCGGGTCGCACGCGCGGAGGCGCTGATGGATCTGAAGCTCGAACGGCGTTGGTGCGGTCATGGTCGTGCTCCGCCAATCTGGTAAAGGGCAACCCGACCCGGCCTGATGAGCGCCATGCGGTCTAGTGTTCTGTCAGCCGTGACCTGATGGGTGAGACCGCCGCCGTGAACGGCGGGCCCGCCCTTCAGGGCGGCGGGATGGCACCCATCACAGGAGGATTGACAGAGCACTAGCCGTACCCTCGACAGGGCCCGCGCCTTGCGCTCCCGTCTCCACCGGAAACGGCGCCCACGACGCCGGGACCAGGCCGCGGCACCCGCCAGCACCGCGGCGCAGTCCCGGCCGGCGTCACCGCGTCGATCTCATCCGAACCGCCGTCGTGGTCATCTGAGGTCCAAAAGGGACCAATTGCGATAATTTTACGCGAATAATGCCACGCTGCGCAAGTCGTCGCAAGTGGAGATGGAAAACTTCTTCCCGCTATCGATCCCTCCAGGGTGTCGTGGTAGATGCACCATAGTGTGGAAAGCTGCGCGCGCGCTCTGTTATGAGTTCAGCGAAGCATCCGTCCTCCTGGCGCTCCAACGCACGGGGGCCACGGACGCTTCGGCCTCCGACCTCAGCACGACACCATGCGCCCCGGCCTCTCTCCAGGGTGGCGCGCCCGACTGTTATGCCGTCGCGATACTTTCCCGGCGAAATGCGAGAGATTTTCTGCAAATTGACGGCCTCTGAGACTTGTTGCTCAGGTCCGGCTGGTATATACTGGGAACGTTTCGATGTGCGCTAAATACTAGGTGAAATCCCGCAGAAGGCAGGCGCCTCCCGCAGCCGAAGGAGTTCACGATGGACGATGAGAAAACGCGCCTGGTGCAGCGCATTCTCGACCTGACCGAAAGCCTCCAGCACATCCTGCGCCGCGTGCTGCCCACCAATTGGAGCACGCTGGACCTGACCATGTCCCAGTTGAAGGTGGTCTTCCTGCTTTACGCCCAGGGGCCAGCCCACATGAGCCGCCTGGCCACGGCCCTGGGGGTGTCGCTGCCCACCGCCACCGGCATCGTGGACCGCCTGGTGGAGAGAGGGCTGGTCACGCGCGAGGAGTCGCCCGGCGACCGCCGCCTGGTGGTCATCCGGCTGTCAGAGCACGGCGAAGGTATGATCCTTCGGTCCTGGGAAGCCTTCAAGCTGAACCTCAGCGATCTGCTGCACGCCGCTGACCCCCAGGACCTTGAGACCCTGGCCGAGGGCCTGGACGTGGTACGACGCCTGGCCGCGCAGCGCATCGGCGCCCCCGAAGAAGTGCCAGACGCCTTCCCACGCTAGCCGCTGGCACCCTCACCTGTTCCACCCTGGCGCGCCTCCCGCCCACGCCCAGGCAGTAGCCACCGGGTTCGGCGCGCCCTGCACTCCTGCTGCCGTTCGTCTCCCTTGATGGTCCTGCTGGCGCGCACAACTCCCTGAAGTATCGGCGCTCGTGGGCTATTGACACGGAGCATCCACTCCCGTATACTGACTGACGAGTCAGCCAGCACGGAGAGGGCCTATGCACACCGACTCGCGGACGGAGCAGCGCCGGGCGTCGCTCCTCCAGGCGGCCCTGGAGCTGTTCGTCGAGAAGGGCTTTCACGAGACCAAGGTCTCGGAGATCGTCGAGCGCGCCGGGGTAGCCCAGGGCACCTTCTATCTGTACTTCTCCAGCAAGCGCGAGGCTTTCAATACGCTGATGGGGCTGTGGTTCGACGCGCTGTGGCGCGTCCTGGAGGAGTCGTCCCGCTTTCGCCCGGCCACTCTGGAAGAAGCCGCCGCCCGCGCCCACGCCGACGTGGCCACGGTCTTTCGGCTGTGCGCCGACCGTCCGCTCCTGGCGCGTCTCATGCTCAAGCAGGCCGAGGGCGTCGGCCCCGACGTGAGCGAGCGGCTGGAGGACTTCCGGGTCCGGGTCGCGGCCCATATCGAGCAGACCTTCACCTTGCGCCAGGAAGCTGGCCTCGTGCGGCCCTTCAACGCCAGGGTCCTGGCCCACAGCCTGGTCGGCATGGTGGAGCGGGTCGCCTTCCGCTGGTTCGTCATGGGAGAGACGCCGCCCCTGTCCCCGGAGGACCTGGCGGAGGAGTTGGTCCAGTTCCAGGTCCGCGGCATCGCGCGGGACTGGCCGCCCGCGGTGTAGGGCACGGCCGGCACCCACCCCGCTCTGGGCCAGGTGTCGGGCGCCGCGCGGCGGGGAACGGTGCCGGGGCATCGCAGATCGCTGGGAAAGGAACCGGTCATGTGGCTGTCCGACCTCTCCATCCGCCAGCCGGTGTTCATCAGTATGGTCCTGGCCGCGGCCGTGGTGCTGGGCGGTATGTCCTACAGCCGGATGGCCGTGGACCTGTTCCCCGATGTGGCGTTCCCGGTGGTGGCGGTCCGCACCACCTTCCCCGGCGCGGGGCCGGCTGAGGTCGAAACCCTGGTGACCAAGCCCCTGGAGGACGCCCTGGGCTCCATCAGTGGAGTCGAGCACGTGCGCTCCACCTCGTCGGAGTCGGTCTCCCTGGTGGTGGTGGAGTTCGACCTGGGCCACCCCGTGGAAGAGGGGGCTAACGCGGTGCGTGACCGGGTGGCCGCGGTGCGGCCCCTGCTGCCCGACGGCGCAGACGACCCGGCGGTGCTCCGCTTCGACCCTAGCCAGATGCCCATCATGTCCATCGCGGTGTCCGACCGCTCCGGACGACTCGCCGCACCCCAGATCCGCAAGCTGCTGGAGGACGCCGTGGAGCCCCGGCTGGAGCGGCTGGAGGGTGTGGCGGCGGTGACCGTGGAGGGCGGCGGGGAGCGGGAAATCCAGGTGGCCCTGAGCCTGGATGCCACCCGCGCGCGCAACCTGTCCGTCCCCCAGATCGGTGCGGCCCTGCGCGCCGAGAACCAGAGCATCCCCGGCGGCCGCCTGGCAGAGCGCCAGCAGGAGTACCTGCTGCGGACCACCGGCGAGTTCTCCTCGGTGGCCGAGATCGGCAGCGTGGTGGTGGGCACCCGCAACGGCGTGCCCGTCTTCCTGCGGGACATCGCTACCATCTCCGACGGGTTCAAGGAACAGCGCACCATCAGCCGCCTCAACGGCCAGGAGGCCGTGGCCCTGGCCATCACCAAGCAGTCCGGGGCCAACACGGTGCAGGTTGCCGAGCAGGTCACGAAGGAGCTGGCGGCCGTCGGCGCACGCTACCCCGACCTGGACTTCGCCGTCGTCCGGGACGACTCCACCGCTATCAAGGAGGCCAACGACGATGTGCGCCTGGCCCTGGTCCTGGGCGCCCTGTGCGCCACCGTGGTGGTGTACCTCTTCTTCCAGGACTGGCGCAACACCCTGGTGACCGTTGCCGGGCTGCCCATCATCGTCACCAGCACCTTCGCCGTCATGCACTGGCTGGGCTTCAGCCTGAACATGCTGAGCCTGCTGGGGCTCTCCCTCTCCATCGGCATCCTCATCGATGACGCCATCGTGGTGCGGGAGAATATCTTCCGCCACACTGAGCAGGGCGAGGAGCCCGTGGTGGCGGCGAGCAAGGGAACGCGGGAGATCGCCTTCGCCGTGCTGGCGACTACCTTCTCTATTGTGGCGGTCTTCCTGCCGGTGGGCTTCGCCAGTGGGATGATCGGCCAGTTCTTGCGGGAGTTCGGCATCACGGTAGCCGCGGCGGTGCTGATCTCCCTGGTGGAGGCCTTCACCCTGGCCCCCATGCTCTCGGCCCACTTCTTTCACCGCACGCAGCACGGGCGGGAGCGCCGCGCCGGTGGGCTGGGCGCCCGGCTCGGCCGGGCCTATGACCGGGTGACCGTGGGGTACGGCCGGCTGCTGGGCTGGAGTCTGGGCCACCGCCGCGTGGTGGTGGGCGTCGGCATCACAAGCCTGGCGGGGAGCCTGGCGCTGGTCTCTCTGGTGGGCGTGACCTTCTTCCCCCGCACCGAAGAACGACAGTTCACCATGAGCCTGGAGCTGCCCGCCGGGACCACGCTGGAGGAGACCGACCTGGCCGTCCGCTACCTGGGCGAGGTGGTCGCTGCCCAGCCTGAGGTCCGGCACGTCTACACCCGCACCGGCGCCTCCGACGGCGCGCCGGAGCGGGGCTCGGTGTACGTGCGTCTGCACGAGCACGCCGAGAGCGCCCGCGTCCAGGAGCGGCTGCGGGAGCAGCTGCGCCACCTTCCAGGGCTGACCTTCAGCAGCCAGGACCCCATGGGCGGCGCCACCACCTCGGTGGCGAACCGCCCCCTGGTGCTCGCGGTCCAGGGGGGATCCTCCCTGGCGGACCTGGATGCGGCCTCCCGCAGCATCCTGGAGGCCATCCGGGAGGTCCCCGGCCTGCAAGACCTGGACCGCACCTACAAGCCCGGCAAGCCGGAGCTGCGCATCGTGGTGGACCGCCAGCGCGCCGCCGACCTGGGCCTCAGCGCCGGCACCCTGGGGGCCACGGTTCGCACCCTGGTCAATGGCGATGTCCCCAGCACGCTGCGGGAGGGCGACACCGAGACCGACATCCGGGTGCGCCTTCGGGAGCAGGACCGGACCCGCCTCAACGACCTCCTCCGCCTTACAGTTCCCACAGCCCAGGGCGTCGCGGTGCCCCTGAGCGCCGTGGCCCGGGTCGAGATCGCCGTCGGGCCGGTGCAGATCGAGCGGGAGGACCGCCAGCGGCAAGTGCTGGTCGGGGCGGAAACCGGCGGGCGGCCCCTGGGCGACGTCGCGGCGGAGGTGCGCCAGCGCCTGGAGCAGGTGGCCCTGCCGCCCGGCGTGACGTATGCCTTCACCGGGAACACCCAGCAGTCGGAAGAGTCTTTCGGCTCCCTCCTCCAGGCGCTGCTGCTGGGCATCGTCTTCCTGTACATGGTGCTGGCGTCCCAGTTCGGGTCGTTCCTGCACCCCTTCACCATCATGCTCTCGCTGCCGCTGTCCCTCGCCGGGGCCTTCCTGGGGCTGCTGGTCTTCGGCAAGCCCCTGGACATCATGGGCATGATTGGTATCATCATGCTCATGGGGCTGGTGACCAAGAACGCCATCCTGCTCATCGATTTCATCCTGCGGCTGCGGCGGGATGGCTACGACCGGCGCACCGCCATCATGACCGCCGGGCCGGTCCGCCTGCGGCCCATCCTGATGACCACGCTGGCGATGGTCTTCGGCATGGTGCCGACGGCGCTCTCGGTGGGGTCAAGCTCCGGGTTCCGGGCGCCCATGGCTATCACCGTCATCGGCGGTCTCATCACCTCCACCCTGCTCACCCTGGTGGTGGTGCCCGTCGTCTACACGCTGCTCGACGACGTGCAGGGGTGGCGTCCCCGGCGCCACAGCCGGACGGCGGGACCGGAGTGGTCGGCGTTCGCGGGCGAGGAGATGGTCGGCGCCCGGCGGGACGGTTAGGTAGGCGGTCCGCCGGGCTTGCCGGAGCGGAGTCGGGGTTGCCTCCAGGAGCCGAGTCCCCGTGGAGATCTCCCAGGAAGGGAGGAGCGGTATGCGTCTCCGGTTTTCTCGTTGGTTGGGCCTGGCGCTGGTGTCCCTGGTGGCCCTCGCGGCCTGCCAGGGACAGGGCGACGGCCAGCAGTCCGCCGGTGCGGTGGCCGTGCCGGTGAGGGTCGCGTCGGTCCGGGAGGGCGCCATCAGCGCCACATTGTCCTTCTCCGGCTCTATCCAGGCGGCGGACCAGGTCGAGTTGCTGCCGGGCACGTCCGGCAGGATTGAGCGCATCCTGGTGGATGTGGGCTCCGTCGTCCGGCAGGGGGAGCCCATCGCGCAGTTGGAGACCGATACCCTGCGGGCCGCGCTCAAGTCGGCAGCGGCCACTCTCCAGAGCGCCCAGGCCCAGCTGAATAATGCCCTAGCGGGAGCCCGGCCTGAGCAGGTGGCGGCGGCCAGGGCCGGTCTGGAGGCGGCGCGCGTCAAGCTGACGGACATGCGCGACGGCGGGCGCGCCGAGCAGATCGCGACGGCAGAGGCCAACGTCGCCCGCGCCCAGGCGCGGCTGTATGAGCTGCGGGCCATCTCCCAGGCCCAGGTGGACAAGGCGGCAGCCGACCTGGCGAGCGCAGAGGCCCGGCTGAACCAGGTGCTTAACCCCACCCTGGCGGACCTCCAGGCGGCGGAAGCCGCGGCGGGCGCGGCCCAGGCCAGCCTCCAGAGCGCCCAGGCCGGTCTCGACCGGCTGTTGCACCCGGGCCCCGGCGACGTGGCGGTGGCGGAGGCGAATCTCGAAAGCGCACGGGCGCGGCTGGCCGCGGTGCGAGAGCGTCCGACCATCGGCATCATTGAAGAAGCCCAGCGCGCGGTCGAGGGCGCACGGGAGGCGCTGCTGGAGGCGCAGCGGCGCCTCGCCGGGTTCGATAACCAGCTCCGGGATGTCTCGGGTGGGGCGGCGTACCTCGCGGCCTGGTCGGCCCTGAACACGGTCCGGACCAGGCTGGAGCAGGACCTGGCCGGCAATGTGCCGCCCACACAGCTCCAGGCGGACCAACTCGCGGTCGAGGCTGCCTGGCAAGGGATAGAGAACGCGGAGCGGGACGTGGTCTGGAGCAAACTGGGATTCACGGCGGGGGAGTACACCGCCGCGCAGTCGGGAGTGAAGACCGCGACCCAGAACCTGAAGGATGCCCGGAAGACGCTGGTGGACCTGGACCCGGCGCCCAAGGACGAAGAGTTGCGCGCCGCAGAGGTGGCGGTGCGGTCGGCCGAGGCGAGTCTGGACCGGCTCGTGAACCCGTCGGCGGCCGATGTGGCGGCCGCGCAGGCGGCCGTGGATCAGGCGCGGTCGGCGCTGGCCGCGGCCCAGAACCGGCTGACGACCCTCAAGGACCCCACGCCCGCCGACGTTGAGGCGGCCAGGGCCGCCGTCGCTAGCGCGCGGGTAGCCTTCCAGGCCGCGCAGGCCAAATGGGGCCAGCCCAAGGATGGGGTCTCTCCCTCCGAGCTCCAGGCAGCGGAGAGCGACCTGATCCGGGCCCAGAATGACCTGGCCCTGGCCCGCAACCCCTTCACCGCGGCGGACCTCCAGGCACAGGAGCAGCAGGTAGCCCAGCTCGCAAACCAGGCAACCCTGGCAGAGAACCCGTACACCAGCCACGACCTCCAACGGCTGACGGCTGGGGTCGCAGTGGCCGAGGCCGCGGTGGAGCAGGCCCGGCTCGTGCTCGACCAGGCGACGGTCACTGCCCCCTTCGATGCCATCGTGGCGAAGAAGTATCTGTCCAGGGGTGCGCTGGCAGGCCCCGCCACCCCCATCGTCTCTCTGGTGTCCTCGCGCGTCGAAGTGGTCTTCCACGTCGAGGAGGCGGCGCTGGGCCGCATTGGGACCGACCAGGCCGTTACCTTCACCGTACCGGCCTACGAGGAGCGCGCCTTTATGGGACAGGTGAGCAGTATCGCCCCCATTGCCGATGCGGCCAGCCGCACCTTCACGGTCAAGATCACGCCGGAGGACGCGGCGGGCCGGTTGAAGGCCGGGATGTTCGCCAACCTCCAGGTCATCGTCGCCGGGAGGGAGCGCGCGCTGGTCATCCCGCGCCCGGCGGCGCTGGAGCGGCCCGACGGCCCGGTAGTCTTCGTGGTCCGGGATGGCACGGCGGAAATGCGCCGGGTGCGTTTGGGGCTGACCGGCGACAGTGATGTGGAAGTGCTGGAGGGCCTGGCCGCGGGCGAGGCAGTGGTGGTGCAGGGCAACCGCACCCTGCGGGACAACGACCCGGTGAAGGTCATCGAGCCGTAGCCCGCGAGCGGGCGCCCCTCAGCCCAGGCGGACGTAGCGTCTGCCGTAGAACACCAGGGGCGCGTCGGCGGCGCCCACCCCCGCGGCCTCTACCTGGCCCAGGAAGATGGTATGGTCGCCGCCGTCGTACTCAGCAGCCACGCGGCAGTCCAGCCAGGCCAGGGCCTGCCCCAGGAGCGGGACGCCGGTTGCCGCGGTGCGGTAGGGCACGCCCTCGAACCGAGGGCTCACCAGGGGCGCCTGGCCCGAGAAGCGGTCGGCCAGAAACATCTGGCCGCGGCCCAGGATGCTGACCCCGTAGACGCCGCTCTCCCGCACGTAGTCGTGACTCAGGCTCAGGCGGTCGAGGCACACCAGCACCAGGGGCGGCTCCAGGGACACCGAGCAGAAGGCGTTCACCGTCAGGCCGTGGAAGCCCTCCGGCCGCAGGGTCGTGACCACCGCCACCCCGGTGGCGAAATGGGCCATGACCTCCCGGAAGGTCTGGGCATCAACCGCCATCGGCCCCCTCAGCACAGCGAGACGCTCTTCTCACCACAGAGTATACAGAGATGTTGTTAAGAGGGCCAGAGAGAGAACGCTGATGCGCCTCTCCTTTTTCTCCCTCTGTGTCCTCTGTGATCTCTGTGGTGCATCCTGCTCGTCCGGTGTCAGCCCTTGATCACGCCCATCGGCCGGGCGCGGGCCACCTTGCGCGCGATGCCCGCCTGCTCCACGACGTCCACCACATCCGCAACGTCTTTGTACGCCTCGGACGCTTCCTCCGCCAGGAGCTTCATGTTCTCGGCGCGCACGATGATGTTGCGCTCCAGCATCCGGGCCGCGATGTCCACGCCCTGGAGCATGCGCTTGGCCGCGCCCCGGCTCTGCACCCGTCCCGCCCCGTGGCAGGTGGAGCCGAAGGATTCGCCCATCGCGGTCCCGGTGCCCACCGCCAGGAAGGAGTAGCGTCCCATGTCGCCGGGGATGATGACCGGCTGGCCCACCTCCCGGTAGGCCGCGGGGACCTGGAGGTGGCCCGGCGGGAAGGCGCGAGTAGCGCCTTTGCGGTGGACGCACAGGGTTACGGCGCGGCCGTTAACCTGGTGCTCCTCTCGCTTGGCGATGTTATGGCACACATCGTAGATCAGGCGCATGCCCAGGTCGTGGGGCGTCTTGCCGAACACCTGGCTGAAGCTCTCCCGGACCCAGTGGGTAATGCACTGGCGGTTGGCCCAGGCGAAGTTGGCGCCGCAGGCCATCGCCCCCAGGTACTCCTTGCCTTCGGGGGAACTCACGGGCGCGCAGGCAAGCTGGCGGTCCGGCAGTTCGATGCCGTACTTGCGGGTGGCCGCCTCCACCGTCTTGAGGAAGTCCTGGCAGACCTGGTGTCCCAGGCCGCGCGAGCCGCAGTGGACCATGATCGTCACCTGGCCGGGGCCGGTAATGCCCAGGGCCTGCGCCACTTCCGGCAGGTAGACCTCATCAATGACCTGGACCTCCAGGAAGTGGTTGCCGGAGCCCAGGGTGCCCAGCTCCGGCGCACCCCGGCTGCGGGCGCGCTCGCTCACCTGGGCGGGGTCGGCGCTCCGCAGGCAGCCGCCCTCCTCCATGTGCTCCAGGTCCTCGGGCCAGCCGTACCCCTGCGCCACGGCCCAGGCCGCGCCCTGCGCCAGCACCTCCGCGATCTCGTGCCCCTTGAGCCGGATGCGGCCGTGGGACCCGACGCCGGAGGGCACGTTGCGGAAGAGGGCGTTGACCAGCTCCCGCAGGCGGGGCCGCACCTCGTCCTCGGTCAGGTCGGTGCGGAGCATGCGGACACCGCAGTTGATGTCGAAGCCCACGCCGCCGGGCGAGACCACGCCATCCTCCCAGCGGGTGGCAGCCACGCCCCCGATGGGGAAGCCGTAGCCCCAGTGGATGTCGGGCATGGCCAGGGAGTACTTGACGATGCCGGGCAGGAAGGCGACGTTGGCGACCTGCTCCAGGGACTGGTCCTCGCGCAGCTCGCGGATGATCCGCTCATCCGCGATAATCCGGCCTGGCACCCGCATCCCAGGCTTGTAGTCCTGGGGGATCTCCCAGTGGTACTCGTCCACCCGGACGAGACGCTCCCACGCGTGCGCTTTGGTGGTCATGACACCCTCCTCCTCCCCCTTCCCTGCGAGGGAAGGGGGCTGGGGGGTTAGGTCTGCTCAGATATCCAGCACGACGCGCACCCAGGCGCCTTCAGGGGTTTCCTGCACTGCCAGCAGGTGGTAGGTCACGCCCTTGATAAACACCCGTAGCTCGTGGCGGGTGGGGTCCATCGGCTCCCCGTAGGCCGTAGCCCGGAGCTCCGTATCTGTCAGGTGGTCCACCGCGAAGCGCCGGAAGAGCAGGCGGTCCACCTCGAAGCGGTAGAGGAGTTCCGTTAACCATTCGACCAACAGCCCCTCCCGGTCCTCCGCCTGCACCTGGATGGGCACGGCCTGGCGCTCCTGCACCGTGTCCAGGTCTGCCAGGACGCTGAAGGTGGCGAGGGCCGCCCGCTCGAAGACCGTCTTCAGGTCCGGGCCCCGGACCTCAAAGCCCACGTCGGCGGTGATATCCAGGAAGGTCACGCCGGGCAGGTCCGACGCAGGAAGGGGCGCGCTGGTCACGGTCTCTCCCTCCTGCCGTGGGGTCCTGACGCACCACCGAGCGCATAGAGGAAGGAAGGAAGCGGACAGAGGGGCATCTGTCCCCCGCAACCCCTCCGTGGTCTCCGTGCTCTCTGTGGTGCGTCTGGAGTCTGCCTCACACGTCCAGCCGGGCTACCTGGGAGGGCACGAAGTCCCGGATCTCCCGCACCGACGTGAGGGGACGGACGACCCGCCCGTTCTCCACTAGAGGCGTCAGCAACTCCGCGAAGGTCCCGTCGCAGCCGGGGTGCTCCGGGCGCAGCCCCAGGGGCGTCACCGCATCGGCCAGGCAGACCGGACACCGCCACAGGCTCTTGGCGCCGGAGCGCTTGCCCCGCTTGGCGCGGGGCCGGCCCTCGACTTCAACGATGTCCATAGAGTAATCAACGATGGGCGCCGCCGCGATGTCGGCTCCCACGCCGTAGGCGTCTACCAGGTCGTTCAGCTCCCGGATGGTAGTCTCGGTGATGCCGCCGCTGACGAACAGCCGGACGTGCCGGTAGCCCCGCAGGTCCAGCTCCCAGCGCACTTCCTCCAGGATCTGGCGGAAGTTGCCCCGGCGGGAGGCCGGCGTATCCAGGCGCACCGCGAAGAGCCGGTCTCCCAGGGCCTCGGCCACCCGCACCGCCTCGAACTTCTCATCGTTGAAGGTATCAATAAGGGCCACCCGCCGCACCGCCGGATCGATCACCTCATCGAAGGCCCGGACGGCCTCGACCGTGTCGCCCAGGAGCAGGATGAGGGTGTGGGGCATGGTGCCGGTCGGCGGTGCGCCGATAAGGTCGGCGCTGGCGATGACGGAAACCCCGTCGCAGCCACCCAGGTAGGCGTTGCGCTCGATCATGGGGGCCAGGGCCGGGTGCATGCGCCGGGCGCCGAAGCTGGCCACGATGCGGTCTCCCGCCAGGCGCTTGCAGCGGGCCGCCTGGGTGGCGATCCCGGAAGCCTGGCAGAAGAATCCCAGCAAGGCCGTCTCGAACACCGCGAAGGCGGAGTAGCGCCCGGTGATCTCCATGACCGGCTGCCCCGGTCGGAAGACCGTCCCCTCTTCCAGGCAGCGCACCGTCACCGGCAGGTCCGCCAGCACGGTCAGGCACTCTTCTACCCCGGCGAAGACCGCCCAGGGCCAGCCCTTGGGCAAGCTCTTAGCGAAGAACTCGGCCCGCACGTGGGGGTCCACGCCCCTGGCCCGCAGGACACGCATGGTGCGGTCGAAGTACACATCGGTCACCCGACCGGCCTTGATGTCCTCCAGGGATGCCACCTGGAGCCGTGGTCCGGCGGCAACTTCCATAGCTGGCTCCCCACCTCTCTCCCCTGACCTCTCTCCCCTGGTAGGGGAGAGAGGAGATCAGTTCCCCCTTCCCTGCGAGGGAAGGGGGAAGGGGGTTAGGTCTGTCTCTCCAGGCTAGCGCCGGAACATATCCATCATTTGGGCACGGGACATGCGGGACCCCTTGCCGCCCCGCTGCGCCTGGGTCAGTTGCTGGATGAGCTTGCGCATCTGCTGGAACTGGTTGAGCAACTGGTTCACATCCTGGGGCGTCGTACCGCTGCCCCTGGCAATGCGCCGCCGCCGGCTGCCGTCAATGAGGTCCGGGTTGCGCCGCTCGGCCATAGTCATGGAGAGGATGATGGCTTCCACCTTCTTGAGGGCGCCATCGTCCAGGTTGGCCCCGGCGGGCAGGTTGCGCGCGACCTTGTTGAACCCCGGCAGCATCTCCAGGATCTGGGTCAGCGGCCCCAGCTTCTTGAGCTGGCGCAGTTGGTCCAGGAAGTCCTCCAGGTCGAACCGGGCCTGGCGCAGCTTCTTCTCCAGCTCGCGGGCCTTGGCCTCGTCGAAGTTCTCCTGGGCCCGCTCGATAAGGGTGAGCATGTCGCCCATACCCAGGATACGGGACGCCAGGCGGTCCGGGTGGTACGGCTCCAGGCCATCGGTCTTCTCGCTGGTGCCCAAGAACTTGATGGGCACTCCCGTCACCGACCGGATGGAGAGGGCCGCTCCACCCCGCGCGTCGCCGTCCATCTTGGTGAGGATGAGGCCGGTCACGCCCACCTTGGTATTGAACTCCTCGGCGGCGCGCACCGCATCCTGGCCGGTCATGGCGTCCACCACCAGCAGCACCTCGTGCGGCTGCACGGTCTGCTTGATGCGGGCCACCTCCGCCATCATCGCCTCGTCGATGTGGAGCCGGCCGGCGGTGTCCAGCAGGACCACCGTGGAGGCGGTCTCGGTGGCGCGGCGGACCCCGTTGCGGCTGATGGCGACTGGATCCGCCTGGGCGCCCTCCTCGTACACCGGGATGTTCAACTGCTTGCCCAGGGTAACGAGCTGGGTGATGGCCGCGGGCCGGTAGACGTCGGCGGCCACCAGCAAGGGGCGCTGCCCGTTCTTGCGCAGGTGGAGGGCCAGCTTGGCCGCGGTGGTAGTCTTGCCCGAGCCCTGGAGGCCCACCAGCATCACGATGGTGGGCGGGGTATTTGCGGTGTTCAAGCGGCCGCCCTGCCCTAGCATGGCGATCAGTTCTTCATGGACGATCTTGACCACATGCTGGGCCGGCGTCAGGCTTTGCAGCACCTCCTGACCGACCGCGCGCTCGCGGACGCGGCCGACGAACTCCCGGACCACCCGGAAGTTGACATCCGCCTCCAGCAGCGCCAGCCGCACCTCCCGCAGGGCTTCCTCGACGTCCCGCTCCGTCAGGCGGCCCTTACTCCCCAAGCGGTTGAAGATACCGTCAAGTTTTTCCGTTAATTGCTCGAACATACGCCCTCCATGCCCCATTGTAGCTTCCCGCAAGGGCAGGGGTCAATGCGGGGCGGGGCCGGGCACGCCCCACCACCCACTTTGACAGGGCGGATCGTGCCCGGTATAGTATGCTGGGCAGGCGCTTCGTGTGCAGGGGCTCACGTCCTGGGCCGATGCCACGCCCGGTCCGAGCAGACCATCGAAGGTGGGCCACGTTCTGGCGTTGATGGTACGTAAGAGGGGTGCGATGAGCAATTCCGATCTCCATGCTGCGGCGCGCAGCGTGCTGCAAACGGCTCAGGGCCCGGTGACCTATTACGACCTGCATGTGGTGGAGCGGGCCGGCTTGGCGAAGCTGGACCGCCTCCCGTTCTCTATCCGGGTGCTGCTGGAGAATATGCTCCGCAAGGTGGACGGCTACCTGGTGCGCGAGGAAGACGTCGCCACGGTGGCCGGGTGGAACCCCACCAACCCGCCGCGGCGGGAGGTCCCCTTCATGCCGGCGCGGGTGCTGCTGCAAGACCTGACCGGCGTGCCCGTGGTGGTGGACCTGGCGGCCATGCGCTCAGCGATGGTCCGCAGCGGGGGCGACCCCAAGCTCATCAACCCCCTGGTGCCCGCCGACCTCGTCATTGACCACTCGGTGCAGGTGGACTTCTTCGGCAGCGAACTGGCCTTCCAGCGGAACGTCACCATCGAGTTCGAGCGCAACACCGAGCGGTACCTACTGCTCCGGTGGGCGCAGCAGGCGTTCCAGAACTTCCGGGTAGTGCCGCCGGGCACCGGCATCGTCCACCAGGTCAACCTGGAGTACCTCGCTAGCGTGGTCATGGCCCAGTCGCAGGACGGCGCCGCAGTGGCCTTCCCCGATACGGTAGTGGGCACCGACTCCCATACGACCATGATCAACGGCCTGAGCGTGCTCGGCTGGGGCGTCGGCGGCATCGAGGCCGAGGCCGTGCTGCTGGGTCAGCCCTACTACATCTTGCTGCCCGAGGTCATCGGCGTGCGGCTGACGGGCACGCTGCGGCAGGGCGTCACGGCCACCGACCTGGTGCTCACCGTGACCGAGATGCTCCGCCGCCGGGGCGTGGTCGAGAAGTTTGTGGAGTTCTTCGGGCCGGGCCTCGGCCAACTGCCCCTCGCCGACCGGGCGACCATCGCCAACATGGCGCCGGAGTACGGCGCCACCTGCGGCTTCTTCCCCATCGACGAGGAGACGCTGCGCTACTTGCGGGGCACGGGACGCACCGCCGCCCAGGTGGATCTGGTGGAGCGGTACGCCAGGGCCCAGGGTATCTTCCGCACCGACGCCACGCCCGATCCGCAGTACAGCGATGTCCTCGAACTGGACATGAGCACGGTCGAGTCCAGCCTGGCCGGGCCGACCCGCCCCGAAGGCCGGGTGCCCCTGGGCGAGGTGAAGGACAAGTTCCAGGTCGCCCTGGGGAGCTTCTATAAGAAGACCGGCCCGGCAGGGAGCGGTGAGCAGGCTGCCGCCGCGTCCACGGCCACCGCGGTCGCCGAGCGGCCCGGCGTGCCCGTGGAGCTGGACGGCCAGAACGTACGGCTCGACCACGGCTCCGTGGTGATCGCCGCCATCACCAGTTGCACCAACACCTCCAACCCCTCGGTGATGATCGGCGCCGGGTTGCTGGCGAAGAAAGCCATCGAGCGCGGCCTCGACACCAAGCCCTGGGTGAAGTCCAGCATGGCCCCCGGCTCTCGCGTGGTGGCCGACTACCTCGCCAACTGCGGTACCATGCCCTACCTGGAAGCCCTGGGCTTCCACATCGTGGGCTACGGCTGCACCACCTGTATCGGCAACAGCGGCCCGTTGCCCGAGGCCGTCTCGCAGGCCATCAACGAGCACGACATCGTGGCGGCGGCAGTCATCAGTGGCAACCGCAACTTCGAGGGTCGCGTCCATCCCGACGTGAAGGCCAACTACCTCGCCTCGCCCATGCTTGTGGTGGCCTACGCCCTGGCCGGCAGCTTGAGCGTTGACCTCGCAACGGACCCCGTGGGCCACGACCGCGCCGGCCAGCCGGTCTACCTGAGCGACATCTGGCCTACCCAGGAAGAGATCCGGGATGCCGTGGCCAACGCCGTGAAGCCGGAGATCTTCGCGTCCCGCTACGGCGAGGTCTTCAACGGCGACGAGGCCTGGCGCAACCTCCCGGTGCCCCAGGGCGACCTTTACCAGTGGGATACTTCCTCCACCTACGTCCAGGAGGCTCCCTACTTCCTGATGCAGCCCGCCGAGGTGCCGCCGCTCCAGGACATCCGGGGGGCACGCGTGCTGGCCTACCTGGGCGACTCCATCACCACCGACCACATTTCCCCGGCGGGCGCCATCCCGCTGCGGAGCCCGGCGGGCCAGTTCCTCATCGCGCGCGGCGTGAAGCAGGCGGAGTTCAACACCTACGGCGCGCGGCGGGGCAACCACGAGGTCATGGTGCGGGGCACCTTCGGCAACATCCGCCTGAAGAACCAGCTGACCCCCAACGTGGAAGGCGACTGGACCCAGCATCTGCCCGACGGCGAGCGCCTGCGCATCTTCGACGCCTCGATGCAGTATCAGGCGGAGGGGACGCCGCTGGTGGTCATTGCGGGCCGGGAGTACGGCAACGGCAGCTCCCGCGACTGGGCGGCCAAAGGCCCGATGCTGCTGGGCGTGAAGGCCGTCATCGTGGAGAGCTTCGAGCGCATCCACCGCAGCAACCTGGTGGGCATGGGGGTGCTGCCCCTCCAGTTCAAGCCGGGACAGAGCGCGGCCTCCCTGGGGCTGACCGGCCTGGAGACCTACGACATCGCTGGCATCGCGGACGGCTTGCAGCCCGGCCAGGACCTGACCGTGACCGCCCGGAAGGACAGCGGCGAGGAGATCACGTTCCCGGTGACGTGCCGGATTGATACCCCGGTGGAAGTGGATTACTACCGCCAGGGTGGGGTGCTCCAGGCCGTCCTCCAGAAGATCAAGGAGGCCAACCGGGTTTAGACGCTGGGTCGCTGCCCATCACGCTGCAATCGCGAGGCCACCTCTCCTGAGAGGTGGCCTCGCTTTCCAGATCCCTCCGTCTCCGCCTCGCGCTTCCCCCGCACCCCCCTTTGTATGCGCCCCTTCGGTGACCGACTCCGAAGCGGTCTCCTGATCCTGTGCTCGGCGCTAGAGTGGTCCCGCCGCGCAGCGCCGCTGGAGGCGCTCCCAACTGTCGTCTACCCAGCGCTGGATCTCCTCCACCAGCGCGACGTTCTCGGGCCGGAGCAGGTGGGAGAACCGCCCCTGGGAGCGCAGCCACTCGACGATAGGCCGTCGCTCCCGCGGCTGGTAGTTCAGCTTCCAGGTCCCGTTCTCCACCTCGTAGAGCGGCCAGATGCAGGTCTCGGCCGCCAGCTTGGACACCGCGATGGTCTCCTGCGGGTCGTGGCGCCAGCCCCGGTTGCAGGATGCCAGGATGTTGAGGAAGGCGGGACCATCGGCTGCGGCCGCTTTGCGGACCTTGGTCATGAGGTCCTTCCTGTTGTGGGGCGAGGCCTGGGCCACGTAGGGGAGTTGGTGGTCGGCCATGATGGCCGTCAGGTCCTTGCGGTGCTCGGTCTTGCCGGGGACCTGCGCGCCCACCGGGGTGGTGGTGGTCCAGGTGCCCAGGATCGTCGCGCTGCTGCGCTGGATCCCCGTGTTCATGTAGGCCTCGTTGTTGAGGCAGACATAGATCATCTTGTGGCCCCGCTCCATAGCACCGCTGAGGAACTGAAGCCCGATGTCGTAGGTAGCGCCGTCCCCGCCGAAGGCCACGAATTGCACGCCCCGCTCGGGGATCTTGCCCCGGCGCACCCAGGAGCGGTAGACCGCCTCCACCGCACCCAGGACCGTGGCCGCGTTCTCAAAGGCAACGTGGATCCAGGGTACTTTCCAGGAGGTGTAGGGGAAAGGCGAGGTGCCGATCTCCAGGCAGCCCGTGGCGGAGGCCACCACCACCGGGGCATCGAGGGCGAGCAGGACCTGACGGACAATGATGCTCTCGCCGCAGCCGGCGCACAGGCGATGGCCGGGAGCCAGCCGGTCGTCGTGCTGCGCCAGGTCCCTCAGGTTCAGACTGGCGACGTTGGTTGCCATTGCTGTCTCCTTACCGCGCGTCGTAGGGCGGAGGCCCGTCCAGAAAGCGCATCGGCCGCGTCACCGGGTGGCCCCTGCCGATGGCCAGCAGTTCCTGGAACACCGCCCGGATGTGGCCGGGCACGATATCCCGCCCGCCCAGGCCGCCGATGTAGTTCACCGTCTGCGGGGCGAGTCCCCGCTGGTACAGCGCGGTGCAGGTGTCCAGGAACAACGGTCCCCCTTGCCCGCCAAAGCACGAGGAGCGGTCCAGCACCCCGACCACCGTGGCCCCACGCAGGGCGTCCGCCACGGCCTGGGCCGGGAAGGGTCGGTAGCAGCGGATCTTCAGCAAGCCAACCTTGACCCCCTCGCTCCGCATCTCCTCCACCACCATCCTGGCGACCCCGGCCACCGAGCCCAGGACTACCAGGACCACCTGGGCGTCGTCCAGCCGGTACCCCTCGAAGTAGCCATAGGGGCGGCCAGTCAGCTGGCCGTAGGCTGCCCCGATCTGGGGGATGACGTCCAGGGCATGCTCCAGCGCGTCCCACTGCTGGCGCTTGTGCCAGAAGAAGTCGTTGCGGTCGTCGTTGGCGCCGAAGGATACCGGATGGTCAAGGTCCAACAGGGAGTGTTCAGCCTGATAGTCGCCGATAAAGGTCCGCACCGCCTCGTCCGGCAGGAGCTGCACCCGCTGGACCGCATGGCTAATGGTGAACCCGTCCTGGCACTCCATGACGGGCAGGAGGACCTGGGGATGCTCGGCGATGCAGAGAGCCTGAATGGCGTTGTCGTAGGCCTCCTGGGCGTTCTCGGCGTAGAGCTGGACCCAGCCGGTGTCCCGGCAGCCCATCGCGTCGGTGTGGTCGCCCAGGATGTTGAGGGGAGCGGAGAGGGAGCGGTTGACCACGTGCATGACGATGGGAAGGCGCATGCCCGAGGCGCACCACAGCAGCTCCCACATGAAGGCGATGCCCGCCCCGGCGGAAGCCGTCTGGGCCCGAGCGCCCGCGGCCGCGGCCCCGATGCAGGCGCTCATGGCGGCGTGCTCGCTCTCCACCGTCAGCAGCTCCGTGTCCACCAGGCCATCGGCCACGAACTGGCAGAACAGCTCCATGAGCACGGTCTGCGGGGTGATAGGGTAGGCTGCCACCAGGTCGGGGTTCATCTGGCGCAGAGCGTGGGCCACCAGTTGGCCGCCGTTGAGGGCGACGTCCTTCCCCTGGACGTACTTCGTCCGTTGCTGGGCAGTCGTCAGGGTCATACCTTTACCCTCCTCCCCGTACGGCCATTTCCTCGACCATCTCAATGCACTGCTTGGGGCACTCCACGGCGCAGATGCCGCAGCCCTTGCAGTGCTCCAGGTCCACCCCGATCAGCAGCTTCCCTTCGGTCAGGAAGGCGCTATCGGGGCAGAAGAGCCAGCAGATCATACAGTGAGAGCACGCATCGAAGTGAATGATGGGACGCAGGGTGCGCCAGCTTCCCGTCTCATACAGGACCGAGTTCCCGGCCTGCGTCACCACCCCCCCAGGGGAGATCGTTCGCCAGCCTGCTCCAGTTTCCATGTCTTCTCCTTCTGCCTGCGCCGTGGCAGCGCCGTCGGACCGTGGCGGATCCCCCGCGTGCCTTCAGGGACTGGGGGTTGCTCCGGTGGGCATCTCCGAGCAGCGCCGCCGGACCGCGGCGGATCCCCCGCGTGCCCAGAGGTCTGCCGCAGCCCCCGGAGCATCCTTAGCCTGCCTGGGTCTCCGCAAAGGCCCGCTTCAGGGCCTGGACGTTCCCCTCGACCACTTTGGCAGCCACCCGGGATCCCAGGCGGCTCTGCACCGTCTGCACGACTCCGGCCAGCTCTACGACGGGACTCGCCCGGAGCAGGGCGCCCAGCATAGGGGTATTGGGGATGTTCCGGCCGTAGGCGTCCAGGGCGATGCGCGTGGCATCGACCGTGTAGACCCGGCCGGTGTGCAGACCCAGGCGCTCCCGGAGCTGCTGCGGCGAGAGCGTGGTGTTGGCGACCAGCGTTCCGTCGGGTTTGAGTCCTTCGGTGACCTTGACCACGCCCAGGAGCGTGGGGTCGAGCACGACGACAATATCGGGGTTTGTGACGGAACAATGGAGGTGAATGGGGGAAGAGCTGAGGCGAGTGTAGGCTCTGAGGGGCGCCCCGCTGCGCTCCGCACCGAATTCTGGCAGGGCCTGGAAATACTTTCCTTCCACCAGGGCCGCTTCTGCCAGCAGCTCGCTGGCAGTCACGACTCCCTGTCCACCACGCCCGTGCCATCGGATCTCGACGACGTCAGCCATACCGCTCCTCCTTGCCGATCCCAGGTGCTGACGCTCAGGAGGTCTGAGCGATGCGCAGCACCCATTGCGGGCTCCGGTGCGAGGTGCGCACGTGCGCCGGAGGCCATCCCATCGCGGCGTCCGAGCACGCTCCGCCAGCGTTGCAAGGGATATATTGATTTTCCCTATAGATAGTATCAGCTGCCATAATACCGCGGTGGCTGAAAACCCCATGAAAAACCTTGCACCTGACGTCACGGTTGGGGAGATCTGGTCAGAACGCTTGCCCCGGGGCGGATGCGTCCGCGCTGGCTACCGACACTGGTGATACTCTGAACGGATGGTCTGCTAGCGCGGCTCCACCCGGCCAGCAACGACCCGGTAGCAGGTCGCATCGGCCAGGAAGTTGGCGGGGAACTGGGCGGGGTCGGTCGTGGTGATGAGGACTTGCTGGAAGGACCGGGCGGCGGCGGCCAGGGCGGTCCGCCGCTCGCTATCCATCTCGGAGAGCACATCGTCGAGCAAAAGCACGGGGTCGTCGCCGGTCTGGCGGCGCAGGTGCTCCGCCTCGGCCAGCTTGAGCGCCAGAGCCGTGGTGCGCTGCTGGCCCCGCGAGCCGAAGGCTCCCACCGCAGCGCCGTTCACCAGCAAGTGCAGGTCATCCCGGTGCGGGCCGACCACGGTCTGCCCCTGGGCCAGTTCCCGCCGCCGGGCGCGCTCCAGGGCTGCGGCGAGACCCGCCCGCACCTCGGTCGGGGTGCCGGCACCCGCCTCCGGCAACACTGCTTCTGCGGCCGCCGCGTACCGGGCTTCCAGGATATCGCGGCCGCCGGTGAGTTGGGCCTGGATGGCGGAGGCGAGGGGCGCCAGCCCGGCCAGCTCCTGGAGCCGCCGCCACACGATCGCCGCGCCCAGGTCCAGCAGCGCCCCATCCCAGAACGCAAGCTCCCGCTCCTGGGCCTGGCCCTCGTGTACCAGGCGGAGCAGGTGGTTGCGCTGAAGGACCACCCGCTGGTACCGCTGCAAGGTGCGAGCGTAGCCCGGATCAAGCTGCGAGAGGGTAATATCCAGGGCGCGCCGTCGCACGACCGGCGACCCCGTCACCAGTTCCAGGTCTTCCGGGCTGAACAGCACCGCGGGGAGTTGGCCGACGAGGTCCAGCAGGCGCCGGGGCGTGCCGTTCACCCGCACCCGCTTCTGCACGTTCCCGCCGGACCCCACGCGCGATCCCGCGGCCAGGGGAGCCGAGGCCTTCCCTCCCCGTGCTGCATCGGCCCAGTCCTGCGCCAGGAGCACCAGCTCCAGCTTGAGGGGACCGGCCGCACGCTGCACCTCCGCGGCCAGCCTGGTCATGGGCAGGGCCTCGGGCGGGAGACAGCGCGTCATGAACTCCCGGTCTGCCGTGGCCCGCGGCGAGCGCCCTGTGGACAGCAGGTACACCGCCTCCAGCAGGTTGGTCTTGCCCTGGGCATTGTCGCCCCAGAGTACCGTGGGACCGGGCGCCAGGGCCAGGTCCAGGGCCGTGTAGTTGCGAAAGTTTTGCAGGGAGAGATGGGTCACCAGCAAGCGAGCGCCTCTTTCCGGGACGGCGACCGGGCCTCGTGGCTGGCGGCGGGAAGACGGAGGGGGCACCAGCCAGTACGCACTCCTGCTTCCATTGTAGCATAGGCGCCATTCCGGGCGCCGTCATGCGGCGCTCCTGCGCCGTGCCAGCGCGCCGGGATCTCACCCACAGCATCACTGTCTCTGCACCATGCTGGCGAGGATCAGCGGCCGACACTCAGCCGCTGCGCCAGGAAGGTGGGCAGCCCGGCCGCTGCCATCTTCTGCAGCACCGCGGGGATGTCGTATGCCACCCGGTAGCCGGTGATGGTCCTCGCGGCGTCGTCATAGAGCGCATAGGCGGCCCGCGGGTCGCCGTCCCGCGGCTGGCCCACGCTCCCCGGATTGACGATCCAGCGTCCTGTGCTGAGGGAAACGGCCTCCTCGGAGGTCAGGGCCGTGCGGCGGGGCCGTGTGCCCACAGTCTCCTGGCGAAAAGCCAGGGCCACGTGGCTGTGTCCGACGAGGCCGTGGAGGGTCAGCAACAACGTGAAGTTATCCCGCGCGTCCTCCGGGTCCAACAGGTACTCCCAGATGGGCTCGCGCGGGCTGCCATGGGCGAGGGTGAAGGGATCGCACCGTATCGTGGTGGTCAGGTTGGCGAGGTAGCGGGACTGCTCCGGGCTGATCTGATCCACGGTCCAGCGGATGGCCGCCGCCGCGTAGGGGTTGAAGTCGGACAACGGTACCTTGCCGACCACCGCCCAGTCATGGTTGCCGGCCACGCTGATCCCGCCCAGGTCCCGTACCAGGTCCAGGCACGGGCCGGGGTCCGGCCCATAGCCCACGATGTCGCCCAGGCACCAGACGACATCCCACCCACCACGGGCGCGGGCATCCGTGAGCACGGACCGGAAAGCCTCAAGGTTGCTATGGATGTCCGACACCAGCAAGGCACGCATCGGCGGTCCCCCAGCACGCGGCGCAGGTAGTTCCGTTATACCAGGTTTCGGTCCCAGCGCCTACGTGAGCGCGTGGGCCTGGCGCTGCGGCGGGTATGGGAGAAAGGTGGTATACGGTAGGTACGCGCTCGTCCTTGTGAGGGCGGGGACCGGCCCGGTATAATGAGGACGATGAAGGCCGCAGTATTGGGCGAATTCGGGCTGATTGCGCACCTGGCAGAGGTCATCGCCAGCGAGGAGCGCGCTGCCTCGCTCGGGGCAGCCGCTCCCGGCCCTGCTGGCACGCCGCCTGCCCGCCTGCTGCTGGGCATCGGCGACGATGCTGCGGTATGGCAGCTGGGGGATGTGCTGGAGCTGGCGACGACGGATACCCTGGTGGAGAGGGTACACTTTCTGCCCCAGCGCACCCCCTGGCGCGACCTGGGGTGGAAAGCCCTGGCGGTCAACCTGAGCGACATCGCGGCGATGGGGGGCATCCCTCTCTATGCCCTCATCACGCTGGGCCTGCCCCCGGATGCCGAGGTGGAGCACCTGACGGATCTGTACCGGGGGATGCTGGAGGCGGCCCACACCTACGGCGCCCGGCTGGTGGGCGGCGATATCGTCCGTTCTCAGGTTTTCTTCCTGACCGTTGCCCTGCATGGCGTTGCCGCGGGCGCGGGCTACCCGGAAGGTGTGCTACGGCGCGCCGCAGCCCGGCCAGGGGAGGTGGTGGCCGTGACCGGCTCGCTCGGCGCTTCCGCCGCGGGGCTGGAGGTCCTGCGCTCGGGCCGGCCGCTGTCCGATGAGGCGGCCGCGACGCTGCTGAGGGAGGCCCACCTGCGGCCCCGGCCGCGACTGGCCGAAGGCCAGGCCCTGCTCCGGGCGGGCGTGCGCTGCGCGATGGATATCTCGGATGGGCTGCTGGCGGACCTCAGCAAGCTGTGCGCCGCCAGCGGTGTGGCCGCCCAGGTGGAGTTGAAGCAGGTGCCGGTCCTTCCCGCGGTCCGCCAGCACTTCCCAGCGTGGCAGTCCCTCGCCCTGTCGGGTGGGGAGGACTACGAACTGCTCTTTACCGCTCCCGCCGCGATCCTTGCCGAACTCCAGCGGCAGGCCGCGTTCCCAGTCACAGCTATCGGCACCATCGCAGCGGGAACGCCGGGGCAGGTCACACTGGTGGATGCCGCAGGCGAGCCGGTGCCCTGGCAGAACGGCGGCTGGGACCACCTCGCACGGGAGACGTGATGACGCTGACGTTGGAGACCTCGAGCCCGGAGCAGACCGCCGCGGTGGGCATCGCCCTGGGACGGCTGGTCCAGCCGGGCGACGTGTTGCTCTTGCAGGGACCCCTGGGCGCCGGGAAAACCCAACTCACCCAGGGCTTGGCCCAAGGGGTGGGTATCCCGGAAGAGGTGACCAGCCCCACCTTCATCCTGGTCAATGAGTACCGGACCGGGCGTCTCCCCCTCTACCACGTGGACCTGTACCGTATCGAACGGGTGGAGGAAGCGACCGACCTGGGCCTGGATGAGTACTTCTTTGGGCCGGGGGTCACGGTAGTGGAGTGGGCTGACCGCGCGCCCGCAGCCATGCCCGACGAGCACCTATTGGTTGAACTGAGGTACGTGTCCGGCCAGGAGACCGACCGCCGGCTGCGCCTGACGCCCCGCGGGGAGCGGTACGAGCAGCTGCTCGCAGCCCTGAAAGCCGCGATCCCTGCGGCCCTGGTCGCCTCCGGGTGAGACCGCCACGGGGAGCAGGAACCGGGGGGAGATGACCAGGGAAGCACGAAGGGCGCTGCTGGTGCTGGTGGCGATGCTCAGTTTGGGCGTGGCCGCGTGTGGTGCGCCGCCGCTGGTGTACCCGGACCAGGCCCCCGGCGTGCCGCGTGAGGCCCTGCGGCGGCTGAAGACCCAGGCCGGGCAGCCCTTCAAGCTCCGGCGGCTCGCTTACCTCCAAGTCACCGATGCAGAGATGACGGGTGACACGCCGGACCACGTGAAAGGTACCGTGGTGTTTCGGACGCTCTTCGGCATCCCCTTCGGAGTGAGCTCTGTCTCCTCCCGGGACCTTAATTGGAGCATACCTGCGGTAACCTGGGCAGTGTTTCTCCTGGCTGAGACGGTGCTGGGCATCGTAGTCCTGAGGCGGCTCTGGGACATGCCCTGACCGCATCCGGCGAGCAGGTGACTCCTCGATCGGGCGACGGAAAGCGAGCGAAGCGTGGCCGACACCATCCACCTGGCGATCGATACCTCGACGGTCTATGCGGGGCTGGCGGCCAGCCGCGCGGGGACGGTCCTCGCGGAGTACACCTGGCGGGCCGACCGCGACCACACCCGGACCCTGATGCCGGCCATCGTGCGTGTGCTGGAGTTCCACGGGTGGAAGCCGGAAGACTTGGCGGGCGTGGTGGTCGCCATCGGGCCGGGGAGCTTCAACGGGCTGCGGGTGGGGCTGTCGGTGGCCAAAGGGCTGGCCCTTGCTCTGGAGGTGCCCCTGGTGGGCGTGAGCACTCTGGCCGCGTCCGCCTACGCCCATGTGTCGGGCGGGCTGCCCGTCTGCGCCATCCAGGACGGCGGTCGGAAAGAGCTGGCCGTTGCCATCTACCAGCAGCAGGGCGAGCGCTTCGTCTGCCTGCTGGAGGAGCAGATCCTCGCCCCCGAGGCCGTCGCGCGCCAGGTTACCGGCCCGACGGTGGTGACCGGCGAGGTGCCGGACTGGGCGGCGTCCACGCTGCGGGAGCGCCTCGGCGACCAGGCCCGCTTCGTTCCTCCTATGATAGCCGTGCGGCGGTCGGCGGCCCTGGCGGCCCTGGGGTGGCAACGGCTCGCGGCGGGCGACCACGACGATCCCGCTGCGCTGCAACCGCTCTATCTACGGCGGCCCCCTATCACCCCGCCCAAGCACGCCGCCGGGGGACACTCACCATCCTGAGGAACGCCGGTGTACTTCATCGTGATTGGCGGCGGCTGGTACGGCAGCCTGCACACGCGGCAACTGTGCAAGGCGGTGGCGCGGGGCAAGACCGCCTGTGACGGCATCATCGTTGTAGACCGGGACCCGGCCTGCGCCGCGGCCCAGGAGTTCGCCGGGAACGCGGTGGTGCGCCTGGTGACCGCGGACTGGCTGGCCTTCCTTGGTGCCTATTTTCCTGACGGGGACACCCACGCCGACGACCACATCGTTCCCGCCCCCTTCGCTCCCCACCTCGCCTTTGACTGGCTGGTGACCAGCGTCCAGACCGCCTGCCCCGGCGCGACGCTCACCCGTGGGGCCTTCGACCTGGAACTGGGCCTGCCCTTCGAGAAGCTGGATGCCCAGGGCAACCGCTACCTCAGCGCGGCGGACTGGGTGTGCCCCGTGACTTGTATTGAACCCGCAACGTGTCCGGCCATCCGGGGGCCGCGCACCTGGGAGCTGGGCGACCTCCTCGCGACGCACGCCACGCCGGAGCAGGGCTACACGGGACTGGAGCTCTTCACTTGCCGCCATGCGGTCTACGGTATTGGCACCATCCCGGCGGCGCGGCTCCTGGAGGCCCGCGCCCACGTGCTGGAGGCCCTGGCTCGCCGCCAACCGCAGCGCATCGCCGTGGCTACGGTCTCCTCCTGCCACGGTGTGGTCGCCACGCTCCACGCCCTTCCCGCCGAGGATGCCATAGCACCGCCTGGTTGTCCTCACTGACCCCCTCAGGCCGGGGTAGCTCCGTTGGTCTCCTGGTCGTGCTGGATGAGGCGGGCCAGCACCGGCAGGCTCACGTTGCCGCCGCTCAGGACCACCGCGATGCGCTTGCCCGGCCGCGCGATGCGCCCGGCGGCCAGGGCGGCCGCGCCCACTGCGCCCGCCCCTTCCACCAGCAGCTTGGCCCGCTCCGCCAGCAGCACCATGGCGTGGGCGATCTCGTCCTCCGTGACGGCCACCATGTCGTCCACGTAGCGCCGTATCATCCCCAGGGTGATGTGGCCGGGGCGGGAGACCGCCACCCCATCGGCCAGGGTGGGCGTGGGCCGCACCGTCTCCAGGTGACCGCTGCGGTAGGAGCGCAGCGCCGCGGGCGCGGCCGCCGCCTGCACCCCGATCAATTCCACCTGGGGGCTCAGGGTCTTCAGCACCAGCCCGATGCCGCTGATAAGCCCGCCGCCACCGACTGGCACCACCACCACCTCCACGTCCGGCAGCTCGTCCAACACTTCCAGGGCGATGGTGCCCTGGCCGGCGATGACGTAGCGGTTATCGTAGGCGTGGATGAGGGTTTTGCCCTCGGCCCGGCTCAAGCGTTCGGCGTACTGGAAGGCTTCGTAGTAGTTCTCGCCGTGCAGGATGACCTCGGCGCCGTAGCCGCGCGTCGCCTCAAGTTTGGGAAGGGGCGCGGTACGGGGCATGACGATGGTCACGGCGATCCCGGCCGCCCGGCCGCCCAGGGCCACCCCTTGGGCATGGTTGCCCGCGCGGGCGGCCACCACGCCGCGCGCCCGCAGCTCCGGGTCCAGGTGGGCGATCACGTAGAGCGCGCCCCGCAGCTTGAAGGACCCGGTGCGCTGGAGGTTCTCCGGCTTGAACCATACCTCTGCCTCCGCCAGGCGGCTGAAGGTCTGGGAGCGCAGCAGGGGGGTATGGTAGACCGTCGTCCGCAGAGCGACCCGCGCGGCCTGGACATCGGCAATGGTGGGGGCCGTCGTCATGCTGTCCGTCGTGGGGAGAGAAAGGGGCGCGCTGCCCCGGCGCTGCCGCATAGCTCCCTCGGTTCAGGAGGCAGGAGCAGCCGGCAGAAGGCAGAGAACCGATAGGGAACTGCCTTCTGCCCTCTGCCTGGTGCCTGCTAGACCATCATCCCCGGCTGCATAGCTTCCAGGCGCCACCGGACCGCCTGGAGGAAGGCAAGCGCCTCCGCACCGTCCAGGATACGGTGGTCGAAGGACAGGCACAGGTTTATCATGGCTCGGATGGCGATGGCATTGTCCCGCACCACCGGGCGCTTGATGATGGCTTCCATGTTCAGGATAGCCGCCTGGCCCACCGGGACGATGGGCTGCGACAGCACCGAGCCGAAGGTGCCGGGGTTGTTGACGGTGAAGGTGGACCCCTGGACGTCGTTCAGGCTCAGGTTGCCGCGGCGCGCCCGCTCGATGAGATCGGAGCAGGCGCGCGCCAGCCCGGCGATATTCAGCTCGTCGGCACGGCGGATCACCGGCACCAGCAGCCCATCGGGGCGGGACACGGCCACGCCGATATGGATACCCCGCTTGCGGATGATGTGGTCGTCGCCCCAGGCCGAGTTGACCATGGGGTTTTCCCGCAGGGCCTCGGCCACCGCCTTGATCACGAAGGGCAGGTAGGTCAGGTCCAGGCCGGTGCGCCGCTGGAACTCCTCTTTGGCCTGCGCCCGCACCTGCACCAGCCCGGTCACGTCCACCTCCACCATGGTCCAGGCGTGGGGGATGGTGCGCGCGCTGCGGGCCATGTGCTCGGCGATGGCCCGGCGCATGGGCGTCAGGGGGATGATCTCCTCCTCGACCGGCGCCTGGGGGGGCATGGCGACCCGCTCCGAGGCCCAGGGCTGGGGGGCGGAGGGAACCGGCGCGGTCAGTTCGATATGGGCTGCGGCCGCGGCGATCTGCTCCGGCAGCGGCGTCTGGGGCGAGGGCGGCGGCGGGGCCGTGGGCCGCTCGATCTCCTGCTGCTCCTGGAGGTAGCGCAGCAGGTCCTCCTTGGTGACCCGGCCGCCCAGGCCGGTGCCGGGCACGTCCTCCAGGTTGACGTGGTACTGCTGGGCCAGGCGCACCACCACCGGGGTGTAGCGGCGAGCGCCGGGGCCGTCCGCCGGCGGGACCACGGGGATCGCGGTCGCCATCGCGCTCACCAGGGCCGGTTCAGGCGCGCGCTGCGCCTGGGTGCTGGCGGCCCCGACCGGCTCCGGCTCCCGCCGCGGCGCGCCGACCTCCCCGGCCTCCAGGATGACCGCGATCTCGGTCCCGACGGGCACCGTCGCGCCCTCCGGCACCGCGATACGCTGGAGGGTGCCGGCCACCGGGGAGGGCACCTCCACGTTCACCTTCTCCGTGATCACCTCGACCAGGGGCTCGTACTTCTGGATGGTCTCGCCTTCCCGCTTCAGCCAGCGGGCAATGGTCCCCTCGACCACGCTCTCGCCCAGTTGGGGCATGGTGATGCTGGTCGCCATTCCCCCTCCTCCCCTCCGGAGCCATCCCTTGTCCGTGTACCGTTGTCCGTCCCCCCACCCCGGCCCGCTCTGAGGGAGGGGGGGCGGGGAGCTGATGACTGACGACTGAGGGCTAATACGCCGCCAGACGGCGCAGGGCCTGCTCGATGGTATCCACGTTCGGCATGACGTGGCGCTCCAGGGGCGGGCTGAAGGGCATGGCCGGGACATCGGGGGTGGCTACCCGCAGGATCGGCCCGTCCAGGGAGTCGAAGGCTTCCTCGGCGATGAGGGCGGCCACTTCCGCCCCGGCGCCGATGCTCTTGTTGTCCTCGTAGGCGATGAGCACTTTGCCGCACCGCTGCGCCCACTCCAGGATGGTCGGTCGGTCCAGGGGCGCAATGGTCCGCAGGTCGATGACCGCGGTGTCGATGCCGTCCTGGGCCACCCGCTCGGCGGCCTCCAGGGCGTAGTGCAGCATCAGGCCGTAGCTGAACAGCGCGATGGTCCGGCCCTGCCGCCGTACCTCGGCCCGGTCCAGAGGGACGGTGAAGCTGCCTTCGGGCACCTCGCCCTTGATGAGGCGGTAGGTGCGCTTGTGCTCCAGGAAGATCACCGGGTCGGGGTCGGCGATAGCGGCCCGCAGCATACCCTTGGCATCGTAGGGCGTGGCCGGGGCCACCACCTTCAGGCCGGGGATGTGGCCCAGCAGCGCCTCGATGCTCTGGGAGTGGTAGAGCGCGCCGTGGACCCCGCCGCCGTAGGGCACCCGGATGACGAGCGGACAGTGGAAGTCGTTATTGGAGCGGTAGCGGATCTTGGCCGCCTCGTTCATGATCTGGTCGAAGGCCGGGTGGATGAAGTCCGCGAACTGGATTTCGGCCACCGGCAGCAGGCCGTGCAGCGCCGCGCCGATGGCTACCCCCACGATACCCGACTCGGCCAGGGGCGCATCGATGACCCGCTCCTCGCCGAACTCCTGCATCAGGCCCTCGGTGATGCGGAACACGCCGCCCCGCAGGCCCACGTCCTCCCCGATGACGATGATCCGGTCGTCCTGCTGCATGGCCTCGCGCAGGGTATCCCGGACCGCTTCGGCAATAGTCTTGACGGCCATACCTCCCCCCTCCTCCCTGAGGCCACCAGCGGTCAGCGTGCAGCCGTCAGCTTCCGGCCTGGGGACCACATGCTATGGGCTGCCTGGTCACGCGCAAGGGGGGTCGAGGGTCGGGGACTCCCCGCCCCCCACACCAGGGCTACGCCACCCGCGGCGCACCATCTCCGTAGACGTGGCGCAGGGCATCCTCCGGCCGGGGCAGGGGCGCGCGCTCCGCCGCGTCCGTGGCCTCGTCCACCTGCTGCGCGACCCGCGCGCGGATGGCCTGGTCCAGCTCCGGCGTCAGGATGCCGCCCTCCTCCAGAACGGTCTTGAAGCGCACGATGGGGTCCTTGGCCCGCCAGGCTTCCACTTCCTCCCGGCTGCGGTAGGTGCGGTCGTCGTCGTCGCTGGAGTGGGGAGTGAAGCGGTAGGTCTTGGCCTCGATGAGGGTAGGGCCGTCGCCCCGCCGGGCCCGCTCGACCGCCTCTTTCATGGCCCGGTAGACCGCCAGCACGTCGTTGCCATCCACCGCCACCCCAGGGAAGCCATAGCCTTTGGCACGGTCCGCCACGTGGTCGATCGCCATTTGCTTGTGCCGGGGGACGGAGATGGCGTAGCCGTTGTTCTCACACACGAAGATCACCGGCAGCCGGTGGATGCCCGCGAAGTTCAGCCCCTCGTGGAAGTCACCCTTGCTGGTCGCGCCGTCACCGAAGTAGGCGACCGCGACCCCCGCCTCCCGTCGGTACTTCATCGCCAGGGCCACCCCCGCGGCATGGGGGATCTGGGTCGCCACGGGGCTGGAGCCGGTGATGATGTTCAGGCGGCGGCTTCCCCAGTGGGCCGGCATCTGGCGGCCGCCGCTGCTGGGGTCCTCGGCCCGCGCCAGCAGGCCCAGCAGGACCTCCCGCGGTGTCATGCCCATGACCAGCACCACCCCCAGGTCCCGGTAGTAGGGTAGCACCACATCCTGGCCCCGCTGCAAAGCCCAGGCCGACCCGACCTGGCAGGCCTCGTGCCCCTGGCACGAGACCACGAAGGCCGCCTTGCCCTGACGCTGGAGGATCCACATGCGCTCGTCCAGGGCGCGGGCCAGCAGCATCGCCTCATACATGCCCAGGAGATCCTCCCGGCTCAGCCCTTGCTGGCCGGAGCGTACTGATGCTTTTGTGGGGGTACGGGTGCTCGCCATATCCTCCTCCTCACCCACCGCCCTGCTGGGCGCGACCGCCCTCATGCTTTCCTGTTTCTATTGTACCTCTATCGTTCGTCTGTAGGTAATAACGAAAGAACTCCCTCTCTGTGGCGCCGTCGTCCAAGATTCTGGGCCATTCGCCATGGTCGTGGCGATGCACCGTCTCCATGGCGTGCCGAGGGCCGGGGACGGTACCCCGGCCCTCTCCGGGCGCTCGCCTGCGGTGGTACGGGCACCCAAGGCGGTCTGGAGGGCTCCCAGCGCACTGAGGCCACAACACGGCCCTAGAACACCTGGCTCACCACCCAGATGAGCACGAGCACACTGAAGGGAACGCCCAGGAGCCATGCCAATATGTACTTCATGACCGCATCTCCTTCGCAGTAGTCCTCCAGGGTCGGGAGCGCGTGCTTACGCGACCCGGCGCTCTACCCTTTCCTCTCGGGTGCGGTACGCGGTAAGCGTCATCGGCTCTCCCGATGCCATCCACCCACCGATCACGCTGCCGACCAACCCCAGCAGCAGCGCCGTCACCGCGCCGAGTGCGCTGTTGCGCGCGACCACTGCGGCATTGGGGTCCACGGTCGCAGGCGGGGCGACCGCCCAGGCGGGTGTTCCGGCCAGGCCGCCAATCCACCCGCCGAAGTAGCCGCCGGCGCCCCAGGCTGCCAGGGCAAGCAGCAGCGGCACCGTCACCAGCCAGACGATAGCGCCGTGGAGCATCGCCGGCTCGGACCGGTGGAGGCCCGCGATCCGGCCCGCAATCCATCCGCCGACCACGAACGACAAGAATGCCCCGAATACACTGAAGGCCAATACCCCCAGGCCGACACCACCCCAGTCGGTGATGCGCTGGGCCGGGCCGAGCTGGTGCGCCCCCAGCGCGATGCCGACCAGGCCGAAGACGAGAGCGGTGGCGAGCGCAGCCAGCGCTCCCACCCAAACGGCGCTCCAATTGACCGGCCATGGCTGCCAGCGTTCCGCGGGCAGCACGGTAGCCGGGAGATCACCCCGTACAGTAGTCATCGCAATCTACTCCTCAAGCCCATTGAATTATCATTGGTATAACAGAAATACCACATACTAAGTAAATCATTTGCTGTATGCTCTAGCGCATCTGTTCCCGTTGCGCCCATGTACAACGCCCGTGGGGGCTCCGCAACGGAGCCCCCACGTTTCGCCAGCCTGGTCGGCGTGGTGGTCTACCGGAGAGGCGCGCCTGCCGTTACGCGGCCTTCGACCGGCCCTCCCACTCTTCCCGCTCCGAGGCTATCTCCGGCGCTTTGGGCCGGATGCGCTCCTCTTCAACCTGGGAGCGAGCCTCCTCGTGGCGCCGCTCCGTGATCTTTCCCTGACCGAGCGTCACTTCCGCGAGGTTCTGCGCGGTGATGAGGCCCAGGTAGCGGCCCTGCTCGTCCACGACCGGTACGGCCATACCGCCCGCGCGCGCCAAGATCTCAGCTGCCTCGCCAATGAGCGCATCGGCATGCACCGCCGCCACGTCCCGCGTCATCAGGTCGCCGACCCGCCGCTCCTGCACCCGGTAGCCGGGCTGCTCCCAGTAGGGCGTGATCTGCCAGAAGTCACAGAGTTTGCGCTCGTACTCCCGATTGAACTGGGGCGGCTGGTACGGGCTGAAGGAAGGCGCTTCTTTCAAGATATCCCGCGAGGCCTCAAGCCGCACCCGGTCCTCGCCGATGGTGATCCGATCGCAGGGGACAGCAAAAAGCTTATCTTCGATGCCCAGGGCGGACAGCACGCCGCCCGTGCCGACCAGGGCGTAGTGGACGCATCCCTCCTGGGCGTCCAGGACAACATCGCGGATATTGCCAACCCGCTGGCCCTCGCGGTCATACACATCCATACCCTTCAGCCGCTCCACGGATAGCACCGCCATCATGTCCCCCCGCATATTCGTGAGATATCGTAGCTCAGCAACGCCGGGGCTCGGCGGCAGGTTGGGTCCTTATTTGAGGGCCTGTTTCCCCTTCTCGGTGACATCCTTCGCTTTTTCCTCACCATGCTCGGTCGTCACCTTGGTCTTCTCTTTGACCTCCTCCGCCCCCTCTTTGATGGTCTGCCCGATCTTCTCGACCATGTCGTTCACCTCCGCCAAATAGTGTGCCAGCCGCATTATTGTAGAGCGTGCGGCCAAGAGCACAGGCTCACCGCTGCACGCAAGAGTCTCGCAATTGTATGCCAGTACCCGGGAAGACCGCGTACCAGCGCCATGCGGAACCGGCGCGGATGACCTGCCTGGCCGCGACACACGGCAAGCACCGGGAGGAGCCACAGCCAGGTGGGAGAGCCGCGTAAGGCGCAGGTGATGGGCGGCCCGGCTGCCCGCCGGAAAAGCCGGGCATTACCGGCCCCCCGGACACAAAAAGGGAGCGGGCAGCCAGTGTAGGCTGTCCGCTCCAAGGGATAAGTGCGTTGGTAGCGCATGCGGGATTCGAACCCGCGATCTCCGCCTTGAGAGGGCGGTGTCCTGGGCCGCTAGACGAATGCGCCACCCAAAAGTCCAGGGCCTTTGCCGGACATGGTTAGCATACCATACTTACCGGGCGGTGGGCAAGCCTTTCCGGGACAGCATCCCTACTTGGTCCGTGATTGAGACGGCCGCCCTGGGGAAGCAGCCCTCCTGGACCACCACACGGCCACGTCCAGGACCACCCAACGTCGCTCCACCCAGCATGGTAGGCCGTGGGCGGTGCCCGGAACTGCCGCGCTCCCGCCGGCACCGGCTGGGAAAGGCGCGCTACGTCAGACGTAGGGCCCGACCAGGGAAGGCTCCGGTGTGCTGCCCCTGATCGATGACCAACCGACCGTTGACCAGCACATAGTCAATGCCGATGGGAAACTGCTTGGGATCCTCAAAGGTGGCCGTGGCCTGCACCGTGTCGGGGTTGAAGATGACGATGTCCGCTTTCATGCCATCCCGCAGGATGCCCCGGTCCTTCAGGCCCAGGCGCTGGGCCGGGATGGCGGTCATCTTGCGCACCGCCTCCTCCAAGCGCAGGAGCTTCTCCTCGCGCACGAACTGGCCCAGGACGTAGGGGAAGGTGCCATAGGTGCGGGGGTTAGGTTTGTCCCCGGTGAGCAGGCCATCGCTGCTCACCATCTGGGCAGGATGCCGGAGGATGGTGCGGATGTTGTCCGGGTTGCCCGTGCGGGCAACAAAGGCCACCCCCAAGTTCTCCTCGATGAGCAAGTCACAGATGGTATCCACCAGGCGCTTGTCCTGGGCCTGGGCCATCTCCACCAGCGACCTGCCCTCCCATTCCTTGTTCTTCTCGGAGTTGATGTGGCTGAAGATGTAGCCGTCCAGGGTGCCGCTCCGGGGATAAATGTCGTCCTGGATCTGGTCCCGTACCTGGCGGCGCTGGATGCGCTCCAGAAGCGCCTGCGGGCCACCGGCGTGGACCCAATAGGGCAGGAGGGAGTGCAGCAAGGTGCTGCCGGCGGCATAGGGATACTGGTCGAAGGTGACATCAACGCCGGCGTGGCGACTTTCGTCGATGAGGGCGAGCATCTTCTCCCCCATACCGTCCACGGGGTTATGGTAGTGGGAGATCTGCACCGGAACGCCGCTCTGCCGGCCGATGGCGATGGCCTCACGGAAGGGATCCAGCAGGGTATCGCCGAGAGAATACCGACAATGAGTCACGTAGATGCCGCCGTATTCGCTCACCGCCCGGCACAGCTCCACCACCTCGTTGGTATCGCTATAGGCGCCCGGAATATAGGTCAGTCCGGTAGCGAACCCGAACGCGCCATCCCGCATCCCCTGGCGCACCAGGTCCTGCATACGCTGCAGTTCCTCTGCGGTGGGGAGTCGGGCCTCCCAGCCCATGGCCTCGATGCGCACCGCCGCGTGGGGAAGAAAATAGACCACGTTGCAGGAGGTGCGCTGCTCAAAGAGCGCCAGGAACTCCTTGACGGAGCCCCACCGGACATCGGCGGGCGGATAGCCATTGAGCGCCGCCAGATAGTCCAGGAGCGGCCCCAGGTTCTGCGGTGAGATCGGGGCATAGGAGAGGCCGTCCATGCCCAGGGCCTCGGTGGTCACGCCCTGGCGCACCTTGGGCTCGTGGCGGGGGTCGGACAGCATCGCCAGGTCGGAATGGGAGTGCATGTCAATGAAACCCGGACACACCACATACCCCGTGGCATCGATGACCCGCCCCGCCAGTACGTGAGCGGTATCCCCGCGCAGGATGGTCAGGGTGTCGCCTTGTATACCAACATCGGCGCGAAACCAGGTCTGGCCCGTGCCATCGACCACACGACCGCCGCTGATGAGCAGATCAAACACGGTCTCCCTCCCTCACATACGAGCGCGGGTGACGGTGGTGCGTTGGTCCACCATCCTGTCGGCCACGGCTGCCTTCCTTCTGCCGCAATGCTCTCCTTCGGCTGATCTTCTGCTGTCAAGAGCGACCGAAGAGCACGGTTGGAATGTACCACAGGCCCTGAGCCATTGCAACGTCAGGCCGCGATGGTTCCCTGGGGCTGCCGCTTGGTGCCCGCTTTGCCCGGCGTTGCCTCCTGACCCCACCACAACAGCACGCCCCGGCGCTGCTATCACAGCCCAGGGCGTGGTCAGGCAGGACACCCGGAAAGGCGTCCGACGGGAGCATGGTACCGCACGGGAGGGGAGCGCAAGGAAAGCGCAGCCTTCTCAGGCAGCGCTTGGTGCGCCGTGCTCAGCGCACCCTACAGTCCCAGCTTGCCCGGATTCAGGATGTGGTTGGGGTCCAGGGCCCGCTTGATGGCCCGCAGCACGTCGATCCCCTGGCCGTGCTCTCGCTCCATGAGGTGGGCCAGGCGCACCCCGACCCCGTGGACGTACTCCATGCTGCCGGCCATATCCTGGGCCAGCATCAGCACGGCATCGACGGCGGCAGCCAGGGCCGCCCGGTCCTCCTGCGCCGTACCCCGGCGCGAGAGGCTCATGCTGAACAGCTCCGGCTGGTTCCAGAGGCCGTACTCCCGGACCCGCACGCCGTGCCGGTGCAGGAGGTCACGGCAGCGGTCCCGGTACGCCAGCACTCGCGAGGCCGGCAAGGCCACGTGGACGTAGTCCCAGGTCTCCTCCGCGCCCACCCAGTGGGACAGGTCCTCGCCCGCGGAGCGCCGCGCAGCGAAGCGTTCGGCGATGGCATGCCGGGTCGTCCAGAACTCCTGGGCCACGGCCTCCGGCAACTCCTGCCCTCTGTGATCGCGGCACACCAGCAGGGCCCGGCCCTCCTGGGCCGCCACCTCCTCCCGAAAGCCCTCGAAGCCCAGGTAGAGGGTAGCCGTGGGGTCGTCGTCTCCCTCGTCGCCGTAGTCCACCAGCGCGGGCGTGAGCCCGATGTGGAACATAGCGTCAATGGCATGGAAGCCCGCGGCGAAGTCCGGGAAGGTGAAGGCGTGCAGCGCGCGGGCCTCGGGCTTGGGGAACGCCCGCAGGGTGGCCGCGGTGATGATGCCGAAGACACCCTCCCCCCCGATGAACAGGTGGCGCAGGAGGGGGCCGGTGCTGGAGCGCGGGACGGGACGAAGGCGCAGCACATCGCCCATCGGGAGGACGACCTCCAGCCCCAGCACCTGGTCACCCATGGAGCCGTAGCGGGCGCCCCGGTAGCCCAGGCTGTTGGTGGAGATGGTGCCGCCGACGGTGGCAATGGGGACGGTCCAGGGATCGTGGCCCAGGATGAGGCCGTGCTCCTGGAGCGCCAGGTCCAGGTCTTTCAGGACCACCCCGGCCTGGGCGGTGGCCGTGCGGTCGCCTGGCTGTATCTCCAGGATACGGTTCATCTCGCTCAGGTCGAGCACAATGCCCGGCTGCACCGTGAGCGCGCCGCCCATCAGCCCGGTGCCGCCGCCGTAGGGGACGATGGGTATCCGCTCCCGGTTGGCCAAGGTCACGACCTGGACCACGTCTTCGGTGGAGCGGGGACGGACGACGACCAGGGGGCGGGTGGCAAGCTCCTGGTAGGCCAGGAAGGACCGGCCGGGGGCCAGGGCATCCCGGCCGTACCGGGACAGGGTGGGTTCCTCGTGGTGGACTTGGCCCGGGCGCAGCAGCTTGCCCAGGGCCTTGGCTAACTGATCTTCAGAGCGCATCGTCGGCCTCGCTTCTCCTGATATCGGGTGGCTGGCTCCCTGTGCTTTCAGCCTACCCCAGGCCAGCCTGGGGCGCAAGGGGCATGCGGCACCCGCAGCACAGACTCCGTCGGACCAGGCTGCTTGACATTGTTCCTTGCACGCGTATAATGAGGCCGATTCTCATCTTCCACCGGGCCTACGCACCGGGATGCGCAGGTCCACGGCGAGGGACCCGCGGGAGCGAGTACCCCTGGAAAGGGAGGGACGGCTGCGATGGCGTTTACCGGGAATGAGGCGGTCCTGTACGAGAAGCGGGACAGAAAAGCATATATTACCCTGAACCGGCCGGAAGCGATGAACGCGCTCAACACCGCGGTCCGTCAGGGCCTGCGCGCGGCCATGGAAGACCTGCGGGATGACGATGACATCCTGCTCGGCATCGTCACCGGCGGGGGTGGTCGGGCCTTCTCTGCCGGCATGGACCTCAAAGAGCGGACCCAGTTGGACCAGGCCGGCGGCCTCCAGCAGCGAGAGGCGCCCCGGGACGGCCGCTTCACGGAACTGGGGGTCTGGAAGCCGCTCATCGCCGCGATTGACGGCTACTGCCTGGCGGGGGGCCTGGAACTGGCCCTGGAGTGCGACATCCGCATTGCCACCCAGCAGTCCCGCTTCGGCCTGCCGGAGCCGCGGCGCAGCCTGCTGGCCGGCTACGGCCTGCACAACCTGTCCCGCATGATCCCCCTGGGCCACGCGCTCTACATCCAGC
>JACQUQ010000003.1 GCA_016210175.1 Chloroflexota bacterium
CCATCGGCTACCTGCCGCCGGCAGAGTATGAAGCCAGCAGCGGTGCTATACTCACCCCGGCCGGAGCCGGGACTCAATAAACGAATTCTCCATCAAACCCGGGGCGGTTCAGATATTGCCGGGTGCCGCCTGTGGGTTGCTGCTGACAACATTGGCCCCCAGGCGGATGGCAACCTGATAAGCACGTGGACCGACCAGAGCGGCCAGGGCAACCACCTGACTACCAGCGGAACGACACGCCCCACCTTCCAGAACGACATTGTGAACGGGAAGCCGGTGGTGCGGTTCGATGGGTCCAATGACGAACTGAAGTCTACCGCAGCCAGTCTCATCAACGTGTTCAGTGGCAACGACCTGCCCCATACGGTCATTGCGGTCATCCGGCTGCGGGGAGCGAGTGGCGGCAATGATTCGCCCTGGATATGGGCCAGCAAAGTATCAAGTACGCAGCGGCACTTCTACGGTGCTCACCTGGGTAATTCCAGTCATTTGCTCGTCCGTAGCGACGACAGCGCCCAAACGACCACGACTGAAGCCGGTACCGTCAGCCAGAACTGGCACATCTACTCTTGGGTGTTCAGCGGCACCGCAATATCCTTGTTCAGGAGCAGGTCTACTATAGTAAGCAGTTCTGCTATGGACCGTGCTGCCGTTACGGTCGATGAGTTCAGGTTGGGTGGTTCAAAGACTGGCGCTGACCCTATCGATATTGCCGAGGTTGTCATCTACAACACCGCTCTTTCTGCTGCCAACCGGGAGCAAGTCGAACGGTACCTTTCAGTCAAGTACGGGATAACCGTAGTGGCATAGGAGCAACACTATGATTACCAACTACCAGATTATCAAAACTTTCCCTGACGGCTCCAAACTGGTGGAACTCTACGATAAAGCTGGTGGGGTGGTGGACACCTGGCAGCTCCCCCTCGACCGCGACGTGAACGCTGAAATCCTGGCCTGGGAGCAGGAGACGGCGGACAAGGCCAGGGTACCGGAGCAGGTGGGCAAGGTCTATGAGGTAGTCCGCCCCTCGATGGAGTAATCCATGCTCTCATCCTCCGATCTTTCTGCACTACGTACGTCACTGGAGGAGAGTCTGCCCGATACCGCCGTTGTCCAGCGAGTGACGCGCACGGCGGATGACATGGGCGGGTTCACCGAGTCTTGGGCCGCGGCCGGCACCGCGGCCTGCCGGGTGGCGCCGCTGGGCAGCCGCACGCCGGAGGAGCGGGTCTTTGCCGAGCGTATCGCTCCAGATGTGCCCTGGGTCATCACCCTGCCCCAGGGGACGGATGTGACCGCAGAGGACCGCGTAACCGTTGGGGCGAGGACCTTCGAGGTGCTCGGCGTGCTGGCCCCCAGGAGTTGGGAGATTGGCCGCCGGGTGGTGTGCCAGGAGGCGTGAGCATGAGCAGGGATGCGCTGGAGAGTGTGGTCATCTGGGGGAAGCTGGCGTCGGGGCTGCTGGCGGCGCTGTGGGCGTCCCTGGCGCTCATGGTGCAGGCGCTCCTGGTGCTCATGGCCGCGGATGTGGCCGTGGGGCTGCTGGCGGCGTTCGGTGCCAGAACCGTCAGTGCCGACGTATGTTGGCGCGGCATCACCAAGAAGATGATCGTGCTTATCATCGTGGGGGCCTGCGGCTATCTCTCTCCGATTATGGGAATCCCGCTCGCCGAAGCGGTTGCGGGGTTCTATGCGGCGCACGAACTGCTGAGCATTCTCCAGAACGCAGACCGTGCTGGGCTGCCGGTGCCCCAGGCCCTCAAGGAGGCCCTGGTCAAGCTCTCGCCGGAGCCACCCACTCCCCAGATGGGTAAGGAGAAGGCTGATGGCTAAGAACCCGGTGGTGGCGAAGCTTATCTATAATAAGCTGCCCCAGTTGCAGGGACAGCTGCGCCAACGGGCGAGCCAGGCCGTGCGCGATGCAGCGTTCGACGTGGAGGCCCATGCCAAAACCCGGGCGCGGGTGGACACGGGCGCGATGAAGAGCAGCTTCTACGTCGTCACAAACGATAAGAGCACCTATAACGCTGCTGTCTCCGCCATGCGAGAAGCGAACCCCAACGCCGAGGTGCTCCCGCCCGCAGAGGCAACCCGGAAAGACCTGGAGGCTGTGGTCGCCTCTGCGGCCGCCCACACGGTATACAACGAGTTTGGGACGGCTCACATGCCGCCCCAGCCCATGCTCTTACCCGCGGCCGAGGCCGTCCGGCCCGGCTTTGTTGCCGCCATGAAGCAACTCCTGAGCTAAGAGGGCGTGACAGATGGGCATTGAGTCGCTGCGGATAGACGCCTGGCTGTACTCCGTCTTGAGCGGAGACGCCACGCTGGTGAGCGCCCTGGGCGGCACCAAGGTCTACAGCGACCTGGCTCCCCAGGACGCGGCGCTGCCCTACGTCGTCTTCGGCCAGCAGGCTCCCCACGACGTCATGGGCGTAGGGACGGCCCGCATTATGGTCACGAATGTCTACCAGGTCAAGGTGGTGGGCCAGGGCGGGAGCTACCAGCCGTTGCAGGCGGCGGCGGACCAGGTGGACGCCTTGCTGCACGCCGCCAGCGGGACGGCGAGCGGGGGGACGGTGCTGGCCTGCGTGCGGGACGCGGTCATCCGGTATACCGAGACCGATGACGGGGTGCAGTACCGCCACGTGGGGGGGCTGTACCGGATTACGGCCCAATCCTAGGGCACGAGAGGGGTGAGCGATGGCAGAGCGAGCGTCCATCATCGAGCAGGTCCAGATTGGGCCGGAGGACTCCCTGGGCAGCGGCGGGACCGCGGACACGCGGCTCCGCAGCATCGGGATTGAGCCGGGCATCCAGGTCAGCCTGCAATCCTATGTCGCCAAAGGGGGCAAGTTCCTGGTGGCGACCGCCCTGGGCAAGGAGTGGGTACAGGCCTCCACGCCAGGGTTTGCGGACTACAACGAGCTGGTGTACCCCTTCAACAGCATCTTCCACGGTACCACGCCCAGCGCGGCGGGAACGAGCGCCAGCGCCACGACCCATGCCTGGCTCTTCCAGCCCTCGCACAACGCTGCCGACACCCCCAAGACTTTCTACGTGGAGACGGGCCAGGCGGCCAGGGCGCAGTCCTTCAATGGCGGGCTATGGACGGAGTTCACCATCAGCTTCGACCGGGACAAGGTCGAGGTGTCGGGGACCATGCTGGGGCAGGCCATCGCGGATGGGATTACCCTGGAGGCGTCCCCTGCGGTGGTGACCTCGCAGCCCATCGTGCCGACCCAGGTGGACGTGTATCTGGACGGGACCAGCGGGAACATCGGGACCACGAAGCTGACCCGGGTCCTGAGCGGGGAGTTCGCGGTCTCGAACCGCTACGGGCCGGTGTGGACGGTGAATTCGGCAGCAGCGGCCTATGCTGCGGCGGTGGAGCTGGAGCCGACGGTCCAGATCAAGCTGATGGTGGCGGCCGACTCAAACGGCATGGCCCTCCTCACGGCCCTGCGAACTGGGAGCGCCCAGTATGTGCGGCTGAAGGCGACCGGGGGCACCATCGCGGGGACGGGGACCTATCTCATGCAGGCAGACATGGCGGTGAAGTGGAACGAGGTGGGAGAGTACTCCGACGACGACGGTGTGTACGCCATCGAGTTCACGGGGTCGGCCTTCCATGACTCGGCGTGGGGGAAGGCGTTTTCGGTCTTGCTTCAGAACGTGGTGAGCGCGCTGTAAGGAGCATCATGGGAGTTCGTATCTCGCAATTGAAGACGGGCGCGACCCGGACCATCAGCATCCCCGTGGGCGGCGACACACTGACGGTCACCTACCTCCCGGAAACGATTACGCCGGCGATGGAGGACCGTATGCACGCCATGGCGGAGGACCAGCGGGGCGCGGCAATCCTAGTGGAATTCGTAATCTCGTGTGTCACGGCATGGGACCTCCTCGGTGATGACGGCGAGATGCTACCCATCATTCGTGAGGCGATGGCCCCCTTACCTGTGAGTTTTCTGGCAGACGTGGTACGCGCCATCGGTCAGGACATACGCCCTTCTTCGGTGAGCGCCGGGCGCTCCGGCGCTACCTCGTAACCGAGGGCAAGTTTGGCAGTGTGCCAAACTGGTACGTCCTCCTCCGGGCGGCACGCTACCTGGGCGTCGCCCCGTGGGACCTCCTGGAGCAGTCCGCGGTGTGGCAGGAGTGGGCGCTGATGGCAGAGAGCGCCGAGGCACACGCCCAGGACGAGGCGGTGAAGCGAGCACGGGCGCGGCAGAGGTGATAGCGTAGCATGGCGATTCGCGCAGCAGAGCTCCTGGTCAAAATCGGGGCTGATACCGCCGAGGCCGAACGGGGCCTTGGATCGGTTTCCTCGCGCCTCGAGTCGGCAGGCAAGAGCGCAATGGCGACTGGCGGGATGCTCTCGCTGGGGGTTACGGCGCCCCTGGCGGGGATAGCGACCGCTGCGTTGAAGACCGCCATCGACTACGAAAGCGCGCTGAACCTCATGCAGGCCGTCTCTGGGGCCAGCGCGGAACAGATGGCCGCGGTTGGTGCCCAGGCCAAGGCCCTCGGCGCGGACATGACCTTACCTGGCACGTCCGCGGACGACGCAGCCCTGGCGATGGTAGAACTCGCAAAGGCCGGTCTCTCCGTCGAGCAGAGCATGGCCGCGGCCAAGGGCGTGCTCCAGTTGTCGGCGGCAGGGGCCATCGACAACGCACGGGCCGCGGAGATTGCCGCCAACGCGCTGAATGCTTTCAAGCTCCCTGGCGAGGAAGCTGCCAATGTCGCCAACCTGCTGGCGGCAGCGGCCAACGCCAGCAGCATCGAGGTTACCGATGCTGCGGGCAGCTTCAGTATGGCCGCCGGGGTGTGGTCCGCTTTCCAGGGGCCGGCTGTCGGGGCCAAGGAAGCGATGACCGACCTCACGACGGCTGTCGGCATCTTGGGGAACGCCGGTATCAAGGGCTCGGACGCTGGCACTTCCCTGAAGCAGATGCTGCTCCAGCTCACCGGCCCCTCAAGCGGAGCCAAAGATGCCATGAAGGCACTTGCATTGACGGCTGCTGGCGCTAGCGTGGACATAGAGACCATGAACCGCGCCATCACCGGCACGGCCAAAGAGCGGAGGGAGGCGCTTGCCGCGCTCGCTCAGGCGGCTGGTCCCATTGGTGACATTGGCGACATTGCATTTGATGCTTCTGGTAAGATGCGACCCTTGAATGAAATCATTGACCTGGTAGCCAGAGGGACGGCGAATCTAACCGAGGAGCAACGTGCCCAAGCACTGACTACTATCTTCGGGGCCGACGCTACGCGGGCGGTGATTGGGCTCATGCGCGAGGGAGCCGAGGGGTTCGCAAACATGGAGGCAGCCGTTACCCGCGAGGGTGCGGCGGCAGACGTGGCCGGCGCCCGGACGAAGGGCCTCGGCGGCGCACTTGAGGGCCTCCAGTCGCAACTGAAGACCGTCATGCTGGAGGTGGCCGAGCCGTTCTTGGGCATGCTGGAGGGGGCCGCCCGCGGGGTGGCCGATCTCGTGGGCGGGCTCACTGAAATCGATCCCAACCTGCGCAACGCCGCCCTGGCCTTCGCTGCGGTCCTGGCAGCGGCCGGTCCCGTGGTGCTGGCGTTCGGCGTACTGGCCACGGCTATCGGCTTCGTCCTGTCGCCCCTGGGCCTGGTGGTGGTGGCGGTGGCGGCCTTCGCCGCAGCCTACGCCAGCAACTTCCTGGGCGTGCGGGACATCACCAACACCGTGGTCGGCGGCATCATGGCTTTCCTGGGCGGCCTGATCACGTTCGTGCAGCAGATCCTGTCGGGCAACTGGGCCGGAGCCTGGGAGACGGCGAAGGGGGCGGCCCAGTCGGCCTGGGACGGCATTCAGGCAGGCATCGGGGCAGCGTGGGATGCCATCAGCGGCCTCATCACCGCAGGTCTCGATACGGTGGGTGAGTACCTGGCCGGGGCCTGGGAGGGCATCAAGGACACCGCCTCCACAGCATGGACCGCCATCGCCGACTTCTTCCGGGATTGGTGGCAAACCATCTTGTTCGGCATCATCACCGGCGGCCTTGGTCCGCTGGTGATGTTCATCGCGGGCAACTGGGACACCATCAAGGAGGGGGCCGCGACCGCCTGGGAGGGCATCAAGACCACTATCGGCACCTGGGTGACCAACGCCTACAACGCCGTGGTGGAGACCCTCCGACCGCTGCCGGGGTGGATAGGCGGGCGCTGGGGCGAAATATCCTCGGCCGCCGAGGACACCTGGAAGGGCTTCTCTGCTACGGTCACAGACTGGGTCACCACGGCTACGGACAACGTCGTGTCTGCTATCACCGCGGCTCTGGACTTCATCAAGGCCGGGCCAAGCGCCTGGATGGAGGCGGGGAAGGCGCTCATCAAGGCCCTGGTGGAGGGCATCCGCTCGATTTCCATCCCCGTCCCCACCTTCCAGATCGAGTGGGTGAGCATGGGCAAGTTCAGCATTCCGCGGCTGGATATCGGCATCGACTACATGAGCTTGGGGGAGCTCATCCCGGCCCTCGCGGCGGGCGGGCGCATCCTTGCGCCGGGCATGGCCCTGGTGGGCGAAGCGGGGCCGGAGCTGCTCTCCCTCCCCAGGGGCGCGGAGGTAGCACCGCTCCCGCGAGGTGGGCGCGGTGCACCCACTATTGTGGTGAACGTATACCCGCAGGGGTCGGTCATTGCCGAACGGGACCTCGCCCAGACCATCCGCCGGGAGCTGCTCCAGGTGGGGCGCCGCAACCTCAGCGTAGGACTCACGTAACATGAGCGTCCCCGTCGTCACCGTCGAGATTGCCTTCGCGACCGACCCGGGCGACACGCCCACGTGGACGGATGTCAGCGACTACGTGCGAGGGGTGAGCATCCGCCGCGGCCGCCAGCACGAGCTGGCGCGAATGGAGGCCGGGACCTGCACCCTCACCCTGGACAACCGGGACCGGCGCTTCGACCCGGCCAATACGGGCAGCCCGTACTCCCCGAACGTCATCCCCATGCGACGGGTGCGGGTCTCCGCAGTATGGGACAGCACGCCCTACTACCTCTTCACCGGCTTCATCGAGGCGTGGCCCCAGGACTGGCCGGATGGGACCTTCGGCGACGCCCTGGCGCAGGTGGAGGCGGTGGACGGGTTCAAGGTCCTGGCGATGGTCAAGGTCAGCGGGAGCTATCCGGAGGAACTGTCGAGCGCACGGGCCACCAGGGTGCTGGACGCCATCTCGTGGCCCGCAGCCGACCGCAACATCGAGACCGGACAGAGCGACGTCCAGGCCGCCACCGTGGCCGACAAGGCCCTGGAGCACCTGCAGAAGGTCGAGGAAGCGGAGAACGGCTTGGTCTTCATCGACGGGCAGGGACGGCTCACCTTCCACGGCCGCCACCACCGCATCCTGAACCAATCTGCCAGCCAGGGGACGTTCGGGGACGCCTTCGACGGGACGGAGCTCCCCTACCTGGGCCTCACCCCCAGCTATGATGATTCCGAGATCTGGAACGACGTGCGCATCACCCGTGAGGGCGGCACGGAGCAGCAGGCCCAGGACACTGACAGCCAGACGAAGTACTTGCGGCGGACGCTGGAGACCACTGGCGTGCTCATCACCACAGATGCCGAGGCGCTGCACGCCGCCCAGTGGAAGCTCGGCATCTACCGGGAGCCGGGTATCCGCTTCGAGGCCCTGTCGGTGGACGGGCACATGGACGACAACCTGTGGCCCCTGGTGCTGGGCCTGGAGTTTGGCGATCGCATCACGGTCCGGCGCCGGCCGCCGGGCGGTGGAGATGCCCTCGAGCGGGATTGCCACGTCGAGGGGGTGCAGCACGACATCAGCCGTGAGGAATGGCAGACCACCTGGCAGCTCTCGCCAGCAAGCCCGTACGCGTGGTGGGTGCTGGGTGATGCTGAGAACTCCCAACTGGGCGTGACCACACGGTTGGCCTATTGACTTCCGAACAGGGGTAGGCTATGGCTTCGTGGACGGCAGGAGCGGACCGGGCGACGGGCTTCGTAGTGACGTCGGCGGTCTGGAACTCATACATGGGCACGGCCGGGAACTTCGAGTTCCTGAGCGTGCATGACCACTCGGGCGCGGCGGGCCAGGGCGCTGGGACTATCACGCCCTATCAGGCCACGTTCACGGACATCTCTGCGCCCGCAGCCCCCGGAGCCGGGAAGACCGCCATCTACACGGTCTCAGGTGTGCCGCACTACCGGGCAGGCACGGCGGGGGCGGACACGGTTCTTGCCGACCTGACCAGTGCGCAAACCTTCACTAACAAGACCCTGACCACGCCGACCATCGGAGACTTCAGCAACGCCCAACATGACCACAGCGCCGCGGCGAGCGGTGGTGCCGTGTTCGGCAGTCCGCAGATCGTCCGAAAGACGTCAGATGAGACCGTCAACAACTCGAATACGCTTCAGAACGATGATGAACTTTTTCACGCGCTGGCAGCCAACGAGGTGTGGGAGTTCCGGTGTCTCATCCTGCGGTCGTACACGGATGGGACCCCCGACATCAAGGTGGCATTTACCGTGCCGACCGGCGCGACCCTTACCTGGCGCACCGTTACTCGCGCAGCCGGGAGTGCAACAACCGACGAAACTCCTGTCGGCGCAAGCGGCTCTGCCGCCTCTCAGGAGAGTATTGTGTCACCCATGCTCATGGTGCTGGAGGGCCTTGTCATCAACGGTGCGAACGCCGGGAATCTGCAATTGCAGTGGGCACAAAATACTGCACACGCGTCAGACACGAAGGTGCTGGCGAACTCGGTGCTCATCCTGCACCAGCTCGCATGAGCTATGACCGAGCGTGAGGCCACTCGCCTGCGGTGGGCTGCCTCGGATTGGGGCCTGTCTCCAGCTTACGAATTGTACGTGCCCAGGCTGGGCAGGTGGCTGGTGTGGGTCGGGGGCGGGACCTGGTTCCCGCCGGGGGGAGAGGTGGGCCGTGATGCACGAGTACTACGAAATCCCCCTCCAGCTGCTCTTCACCCTCGGCACCGAGCACTTTCTTGAATTGTGCTCTCGCTACCTGACCGACGCCCTGGCGGACGAGTACGAGTCCATGATGGCGTATGAGTACTGGGAGCGCCGGGGGCAGGGCTGGCGCTGGCTCCTGGGTCTTTAGGAGGTGCTATGCGCATCGTCAATCATTCTTGTCCGCACGGCCTGGTCCCCGGTCCGTACCACGAGGCCGGGGAGTACACCTGGGAAGACCACCAGCAGGAACACCGCTGGCTGCTGGACGTCGAGACCACCGCGCTCCGTGCGGACCATGTCGTCCTGCCCACGGAGGCCATCACCTACCCGCGCAACGGCTTCACCTTCGACAAGCTCCGCTGGCTGGCCTCGGAGGTCCGGGCCCGGGGCGCCCGCCCGGCCGTGTGGATCGATAAGTGGCTGTACTCCCGCACCCTGATGGACGTCCTGGCCTGGGTCCGCAAGGCAGTCAAGGCGACGCAGGACCTGGAGCCGGTCCTGAACCTGGGCCAGGAGCTTGACCTGCTGTGGCTCCTGCATCCTGGGGTTGAGCGGCGTCACGTCCTCCAGAACCTCGTGCTCGCCCGTGAGGAAGCCCTCGCCCTGGGCATGCCGCTGCGGGACGTGTGGGCGGGCGGCGCGACCGTGGAAGGCACGGTCGAGATTGATGAGGTTGTCGCGCCGGGCGTGCTCACCTGGACGGGCTACCGGGCGACGGAGCGGGGCATCCCGTCCGGCCGGCACGGGGTCACGACCGCGGTCATCCACGACCTGGCGCAGATCCAGGCCGGCCGTACCCGGCCCGGCCCGCTGGCCGCCGTCGAGATCGGCTGGTCGAGCCAGAACGTCAGCCAGGGGCACGAGGCGCTCTTTCTCTCCGAGGAGGAGCGGCGAGACCTCTCGCCGGAGGGCCGCCGGCAGATGGTCCAGGCCCGCATCCTCCGGGAGCAACTCATCGGCGTGCGGGAAGCGGGCGCCGCGCCGGGGCTCTGGACCGGGGCGAGCTGGACCCACGACACGCGCAACCTCGCCGAGTCGGGCTATGGCGTCCTCGACCCCGAGGGCGCCCCGAAGCTCGCCCTCGAGACCTGGGCCAAGCTGGTATAGGACCCGGCGGAACCGGCGAGGGCGGCCACCACGCCGCAACGATAGGGAGGGAGGGAACATGATGCGCGAGGACGGGGGTATCGCGGTCATCGTAGGCGCCATCGTGGCCGCGGCCGGCTACCTGTGGGGCGGATGGGACGCCATGACCATCGCTCTGGCGGCACTCGTGGTACTGGACTACGTGACAGCGGTCCTGGCCGCGTGCAGCGCCAATGAGCCGGGCATCAGTTCGGACGTCGGCCGCCGGGGCATCATGAAGAAGCTCGGCCTGGCCGCGGCCGTGGCCATGGCCAACGTTCTCGACCAGGCGGCGCTCAGTGGCGCGCCCATCTTCCGGCCGGCATTTACCATCCTGTTCCTGGGTAACGAGGCCATCTCCATCAGCGAGAACCTGGCCAAGCTGGGGATTCTCATCCCCGCCCAGTTTGTGCAGTACCTCAAAGTGATGCGCGACAAGGCCCTCGGCCTGGAGAAGGAACGGCCAGCGTAGCCGACCGGTTCCGGTTTTTCCACCACACGTGAGGACAGGGAATGAGCACCTTCGACGGTCAAAAACTCTTGCAGGTGTGGCAGTGGGACTCGGCCACCCAGTCCGAGGCCACCATCGACGACGTCGTCCGGCTGTGTCTCCGGTTCGGGGCGACGGGGATGCTCGTGAAGGCCCTGGACGGCGACGCCTGGATGTATGCCATCGAGCACCGGGACCACCCGGGCCAGGAGGGCGACGCCCTCTCCTCGGTTGACGACGCCCGCCGTCAGGCCGAGGCCTGTCACGCCGCTGGCCTGTACTACGGCGTGTGGGTGAACCCGCTCGGCCGGGATGTGGAGGCCGAGGCCCGGCTCGCTGGCGAGCTCGCCCGCGCGCCGGAGATCGACGCCCTGGTGCTGGACGTCGAGCCCTACCAGGGGCACTGGGGCGCCTGGCGGCCCGAGGGCCTCGCCCGGGAGTACCTGGAGCGGGTGCGGGCGCTGGCGCCGGATGCGTACCTGGTGCTCCAGCCGGACCCGCGCCCCGAGCGGCTCGCCGAGATCCGTCCGGAGGAGTGGGCGCCCTCCTGCAACGCGGTGAGCGGACAGCACTATTGGGGAGCCTTCGGGACGGGGGTCCATGCGGAGCTGGTGCGGGGTGGGGAGCTGGAGCGCGTCGTGGGGCTGACCAACTATCCGACCCTGTCCGTGGGAGGCGCGACGCCGGAGCAGATGCGGGAGGCGGGCGAGCTGCTACACACGCTGGAGTACCGCGGTGCGGTGCTGTGGCGGGTCGGGGCGGTGGACGCCCGGATGCTGGAGGCGTTCTGCTCGTTCCGGCCGTATGTCCCGCCGGCGTCGGCGAGCGGTCTGACCCGTGAGGAACTGGCCGCCCGGGCCCTGGAGATCGCCGCCTGGATACGGAAGGACGCCGAGGAACTGGAGCGGATCGTGCGGGAGATCTCGGCAACTTGACCCAGGGTGCTTCGTTGAGCAATGACGCGATACGACCCCCTCCTGGGAGGGGGTCGTGCTTTGTCTGCCATTATGAAGAAATCTCTGCACTTCTCCCGAAATCATCCAAAAACTTATTGACACGATATGCAAGATTGTTGTATATTTAGGTCAGCGGGGAGGTGCGAGATGATCAAGACGGTGGTGCTCATCCCGGTCAGCGACAACGACGGCAACCTCTTTAGCAACAAGGACTGGCAGGAGCTTGAGGCCCGGTTCATCGCCGTCCTGGGCGGATACTCCCGCCACGTCGATGTGCCAGGCGCCTGGCGAGATGACGAGGGCCGGCTCTACGACGACGTGAGTCGCCAGTATGTGGTCTACCTGGCAAGCTTCCGTCAACTCCCGGCATGGCTGGGCATCGTGGACTGGGCACGGGAGCACTTCCGGCAAGAGGCCATCGCCACCGAAATCAACGGCTACCCGGAAATCTTCGGGAGCGGGTAGCCCCGCTCCCTCCGTGGTAAGATATACCAGACTGTTGTATGATTGTGGTGGGAGGATGATCATGCTGACCTACACGAGGCTGTCCGGTGAAGTCCTGGACCTGTCGCACCTGACCGACGAGGAGCGGGCGCATTTCGAGCGGGCTGATGCCGCCTACCGGGTCGGCATGGCCTGGGCCGCGTTCGGCAACGAGTTTGTGTACGGACCGGCGAACCCCCTGCTGCGCACGACACCCGAGCACATGGTGACCTCGGAGGTCTACGTCCATCCGCTCTTTCAGGCGCTCCACGACCTGGACGACCGGTTGGCCATCAGCCAGCACGCCATGCTGCCCGATGACGGGGACCGGGTGGACAGCGACCCCCTGGCGGATGAGTGGATTCCGGTGGCCGAGGCCGAGGCCCGAAAAGGTGTGACCCATAACGCGTTGCACCATGCCATCAGGCAGGGCAGGGTCATTGCCCAGCCGGCCAAGCCGGGCGGCTCGTGGCTCCTGGTGAGCGTGCGCAGCCTGGAGCACTGGCAGCCCAGCCCGGCCCGGCAGGCGGCCGGTCGAGCGGGCCGGAAGCGGGCGAGCGCATAGCAACAGAACATCGTCATCGGACACACAAGGTCCCCAGGAAACTCCTGGGGGCCTTTCCTCTTCCTTCACACCCGCTCGACCCTGACCGGCCGCAGCCCTGACCCCGGACACGGGCGCATGACCTCATCTCCTGCGTGCCAGGGCACGCTGACCCAAGTGGGAGACCGGAAGCGCATTACTCGCACGCTACCCCATCGTTGTCCCGGTCCAACCCAGGGCGGTACCCCGGCTGCCCCCGGTAGATGGGCGCCGCACCCGCAGCCCTCGCCTCGGTGCAATTGGCATAGTACACGTCTCCGGCATCCGGCCCTGGGTCAGGTGTCGGTGCGGCTTCCACCGCGCACGCACCCCAAAGGCCCCACTTGGTGGCCTTGGCCTCGGCTTCTGCGGCACGGAAATCAGCCTGATATTGGTATGCCCGGTCGTAGGTATACTCCCGCGCGTAGCCCTCCTGGACCATCACCAGATTATAGAACGTGCCATCCTCCAGCCAGACGTACGCGAGTAAGCGGCCGTAGCGGTCGCGGGTGTCCTGGGTGGAATCGCCCTGGATACGCACCCGCTTGCCCTCCAGCAGCGCCTTCGCCCTGGCGGAGGCCTCCGGGCCGTAGCACTGTATGTCGGTGCGCGGATCCACCACCTCCGGTGTATCTATACCGATAAGGCGCAGCGTCTCTACCACGCCCGACATGTCGATCTTCACGGTGTCGCCGTCCACGATCTCAACGACGGGGTAGAACTGCTGCTGCGGCGGGCTGGCCTGCGCCGCGGCCTGGTACTCCAGGAGGGCTTCAGAGGCGTTCCCGAAGTGCCACGAGATGGTCTGCTGGACCAGCGCGGGTTGGTCGGCTTGGGCGTTGGCGTCGCACCACGCCTTGTCCGCTCGGACTAGGGCCGTGAAATAGTTGAGGCGGACGGTAACGTCGGCAGAAACGGAGGCCTGCGGCCAGGTGGCGAGGGTGTAGTCTACCGCCGCAGTGAGGTTGGGGATTTGCGTGCAATAGCTTGCGATTTCGGCCTGGAGACGACGGGCCTCGACCGCCCGGTAGGAGGTTACACTCAGCGCGAGGGCCACAACGCCGAGGATGGCGATGAGGAGACGTTGCACTGCTGCCCTCCCTTCTCAGGGAGCACCCCACCACGGGGGCCTGAACACGCCGTATCAGTGACGCTGCCGTGACGCTTGTCCCTTTACACTAGAACAAGCGTCCTGATATGGTCTAGCTCATATTGCTTCAGGAGAGATCGTATGGAGAGAGAACAGCATATCAACCGCATCCTAGCCCCCGATATTCAGCGGCGCCTCAATGCGCTGCGCGGCTATGTTGACCTCACCCGATTGCGCGCTTGGGTATTGGCGATGGAGCAGGAGGCACCCCTGCTGGACGTTCAAGAAAATCCGTGCCCTCCTCCAGTTCTCGAATCCACTTCTCCGCCCGGTCCCGCGGCAAACGTGCCAGCACCGCCTTCGCCCGACGCCACAACTCATCCTCCTCTTCCCTAGCGCGTAACTCCTGGGCTATGTGCTCCAAGGCAGGCAGGAAGTCCAGGATGATTCCCTGGGTCTCCGGCGGCAGCTCTGCCAGCCGAGCGGCAACCTCCGGGCGAACGCCGGGCGGTACCCTCGCGGCCGTGCCCTCCCCTCCGAGGTGTCCCGCCGCACGCAGCACTTCCTGTTCGGGCCGGTCGAAATAGGCCGCGACCTTCTTACACTGCGCAGGCCTAGGCGTATATTCCCCACGCAGCCAGTCGCCCACGGTCGGGGGTGTAACGCCCACATACGCGGCGAGCGCGCGCTGTGTCATGCCGCCTTTGCGCGCCATCAGGCCCTTGAGATACTCCGGGAAACTCATGGAGAAATTGTACCGCAATTCTGGGAATTTGCGGCCAAACCCCTTGACAGGTTGTGACAACTTGTGTATGGTATGGACATCACAATAAAGTTGTGACAACCCTATAGAGGGCGGGTTACATGTCCATCACACGAGAACGAGGTTGGCTGCCGCGAGCAGTCGAACGAACTGGCAACGATAAGGGTTATCTGTCCCGCATACGCCGTGGGCTGGCGAAGCCCTCCGCGGAGCTTGCCACTCAACTGATGGAGGTATGGCCCGGCTTCGGGGCGGACATAGCACGGCGATGGCCAGATCTCCCGCCCCGCATCGCGGAGGTGCTGGGGGAGCCGGTCGAAGTCCTCTTCCCGGAGCTTGCCGGTCAGGAGGGAGAGTAGGGATGGATGAATGGGCAGGATGGAGTGTGCTGGACTGGCTCGCGGCCCTCGGCGGGGCCTTCCTCGCGGGGCTGCTCGTGGCGGCCATTTGGCTCCTCCTGATGATTGCTGAGGAGGCGGTGTATGGCGGTGGAGTTCGCGGTCCAGGTGCGCTTCCATCGTAGCCAACGGCGCTGGCAGGCGGGCTGCCCGGCACTCGACCTGCGGAGCTACGGCGGCACGCCGGGGGAGGCGCTGGCGGAGTTGGGCCGCAAACTGGACCGTGAGATGGTGGTCCGGTTTGTGGCGGCCCAGGAGACTAGGGAGCCGACAGAGGGAAGCGAGGTCAGAGAGCGATGACCCATGATGAGCTAGGGAGAGGAGGAGATGATGCCACTCAGAAGAACCGTACAGCCGGTGCGGGGCTACAAGCCCTGCGTGGGCTGCGGAGCCTGGCCGGGGTTGCTGTGCGATGCGGTGGTGGGGCCGAAGGGCCAGACCTGCGACGCCCCCATCTGCGTCAACTGCGCCCAGCGGTTCCGTAAGTACCCAGAGGGGACCATCTGCGTCAGGGTGCGCGGTCCTGGAGCGTACAACGCCGCCAACGAGACGATTGACTACTGCCCGGCGCACCGGCAGGAGACTGAGCAAACAGGCGGGAGGAGGTGACGATGTGATGGACTACGAGGCGATGCAGGCCCTCCAGGAGCAGCGAGAGCGCCTGGAGGAGGCGCTGGCGGAGGTGTCGGCCATCGTGAGCGCTGGCGAGCGGCTGCGGACGCTCCTGGGGGCGCAGTGGCGGCAGGTGGACCGGGCGAAGCGCCTTGCCAGGCCCACGGCCAAGGCGGCGTAGAAAGAAGGGAGCGAGAGGGATGGCGCAGGACGTGCGGACGCAGCTACCACCGCTGCTGCAATGCCCGCGCTGCGGCGTGACGGTGGAGGACGATGGGCTGTGTGTGACGTGCTGGGATAAGGAGGTGGATCTGAGTGAGCGCTCACGCATCGCCGAGGGCAAGCGGGCGTACCAGCAGGCCAACCGGGAGCGCCTCGCCGAGGGCAAGCGGGCGTACTACCAGGCCAACCGGGAGCGCATCGCCGAGGCCCAGCGGGCGTACCGGCAGGCCAACCGGGAGCGCATCGCCGAGGCCCAGCGGGCGTACCGGCAGGCCAACCGGGAGCGCCTCGCCGAGGGCAAGCGGGCGTACCGGCAGAGGAAACGACAGCGAAGCGGAGGAGGAGGGGAGGAGGTCTAAGCGATGAGCGTGATAGGAGCAAGAAGAAACCCCACCCGCAGCAAGCTTGTCCAGGGCAACTGCGAGGGGGCTAGACCAATGGAGGTCGCATTCATGATGGTAGCAGAGCGCATGGTGCGTGTCCAGGATACCCCGATGCGGGTGATGGTGAACGGCCGGGGTTTTGGGCGGCACCTGGTGGCCAGCCGCAGCCGGTCAGCGTGGCACCTGGTGGACTGTTTGGAGGGGGGGCAGGGACAGCGGACCATGTGGGTCTGCACCTGCGAGGACTTCACGTACCGGGGCGTGCGGCGGCCCTGCGCGCACGTGATAGCCGCGCAGTTGGCCCAGGACCCGGCCAACTGGCTGCCGGTGCGGGCGACGGTGGCCGTAGCGGAGGGGCGATGATGGCGGAGCACACGCCGGGGCCGTGGTATGTTAGCCGCGACCGGTCCCTCTATCGTGATGCCGAGCGCTATGGCTTGCGCACGGTGAGCGCGGTGGAACAGCAGTGCCTGGCGGCGCAGCAGCGCTACCAGACGCACCTCCAGGGCTGTGACAAGTGCAACGGCGGGCGGCTGGATGCGTGCGGGGTCGAGACGGCGCTCCTGCGCTCGGCGCGGGCCTGGGAACGGCTGGTGCGGGCATGAGGCGACGTTTCGTGCAGGAGCGGCAGGTCGGTACGGTGGGGTGGGAATATTGCCATCCCTTCCTGCCCCGGACGTGCTCTCGGTGCCATACGGCGATTGCGCCCGGAAGCTGGTACTGGACGGTCCGGTTGAGCGCTGTGCTGATGGATGGGGACTATCACGATGAGTGCTACGAGGCCATGCGCCGGGAGCACGGGCGGGGTGCGTCGTAGCGAGAGGGGTGGGTACCATGAACTGGGAGCGGGACAACGACCCCTTCGAGCAGTGGAGCGAGACGGAAAAAGCGTTCGGCTGTATCCTGGTCGGATTCTACCTGTTCCTCGGCTTCGCCGCCGGCGCGTTCCTGATGGCCACGCTGACGTAACGGTGCTGGCCCATTTCCCCCACGACGAAAGGAGACACAGGATGACCACCGGCGTGCCGACAAAGCCGAACCCCATCCAGGACCGGGTCCGTGGCCTCAGCGAGGAAGCCATCGAGATTATCCAGGAGATCGAGTCGCTTGCCCCCAAGACGACCGGGCAAACCGCCGAGAACTTCCTGCACGCGTATTGGGCGCAGGAGCAGGCCATCAAGGGCCTGCGGCGGGCAGTGAACAACACCATCCGGGCCTGGACCAGAGCCTATACCGCGCGAGTGACGGGAGGGCCCGTCGAAGACGAGGAGGAGGACGCAGGGCAGCCTTTCCTGCCCGGCTTCGACACCGAGGACGAGGGGGAGGAGGAGGACGGCGACACCTGGCCCTGTCGGGAGTGCGGCGCGGACACCGACAACGCCGACGGGTATTGCGATGACTGTTACCAGGCGCGGATGCGGTCGGCCATCGTGCCGGCACCGACCGAGGCGTAGGCAGGAGGCATGGATATGCAAGAGTCCCTGCCGCAGGAGGTGGTCGAGGAGCTGAAGAAGCCCCTCGACGATGGGCTCATCAGCTTCCGAGATGGCCCGCGCAATACCCGGCTGGCTTTCATCGAGGGCCATGCGGCCATCGCGCAGGCCAACCGCATTTTCGGCTTCGGGAATTGGGGCGCCGAGTTGGTCGGCGAGATCACCTGCCGCGAGTTCCGGCGCATGGTCAGAGCAAAAGGCCAGGAGACGGGCGAGATCATGCCCGTGACCCTGTACCAGGCAACCTACCGCATCACCGTTCCCGGAGTGCTGCCGCGGACGGCAACCGGTATCGGCATCGCCGAGAACGACAGCCCGGAGGCTCACGAGATGGCGATCAAGGGCGCCGAGATCGACGCCATCAAGCGCGGGCTGCGCTACTTCGGCGACCAGTTCGGCAACGGGCTGTACGACAAGACCAACCCGCAGCGGCGGGAGAAGGCCCACCAGCGCCCGGCCGCGGCCAAAGCCAGTGCCCCGCAGGCCGCCCAGGACGGCCAGAAACCGGCCGATCCCGCCCCGGCCGTCCCTCCCGTAGCCTCAGGCCACAAACCGGCGGCCAGCGGCCAGCAGCAGGCCGCTGGGACCGATCCTGCCCCTGCCCCCGCGGAGAAGGGCGACCGCCGCCTGGCGCAGTGGGCGAAGGCCCGCGGAGTGACCAGCAGGGAGCATGCGGGCTACCAGCTCCTCGACTACTGGCTCAGGGTCTTTTACCGGGCATCGGCCACTGGCTTTGCTACTCTTGCGCCTGAGGTGCGGGACACCATCATGGCGAAGCTTGAGGGTGCGGAGCTCCGCACCCTGGAGGTAGACCTTGAGCACCAGCAGATCCGGAGGTAGGGGGGGAGACGGCGTGCCCCTCGCAGATTTGACGCACAAGCTCACGCTCTCCGTTGCGGAGGCCGCGCTGCTGACCGGTATCGGGCGGCATGCCATCCGTGATGCCATCAATAACGGGGCGTTGCGGGCGGTGCGACCAGGCAAGCGCGCCTTCAGGATTAAGCGCGAGGACCTGGATGCCTGGCTGCGGTCGCTGCCAGAAGTGCCGTTGGCGCGGCCCGCGCGGGTAGTACCGATCATCCCCCGTCATCGCTAAAATGGCCCCATCTTCACCAAGGAGGGGCCGATGCCCAGAGGTAAGCCAAAACCGGAGGAGAAGCGCCGTCGCCAGCAGGGAACGGGCGCGGTTTTCTGGAATGCCAAGAAGTCCCGCTACCAGGCCACGATAGACCTGGGGCGCGACGCGGAGGGCAAGCGGGTCAGGAAGACGTACACTGCCCGCGAGGGGGGCAAAACCACCGAAGCCAAGGACGAGTGTGAGCGATGGCTAGCACAAGCCCAGGCCGACTACCTGCATGGGACACTGCTTCCCCCATCACGGGAGACGGTGCGCGGCTTCCTAGAAGGATGGCTGGAGCACACGGCCAGGGTGGGGACCGAGACCCGCACCTGGACCGAGTACCGGCGCAAGTTAGAGCTCTACGTGTACCCCGAGGTCGGCACCAAGCGGCTGAACGATCTGCATGCCCAGCACATCCAAGCGGTCTATGCCAAGCTGCTCCGCACGGTAAGCCGGCGTACGGGCAAGCCCCTATCGGCCAGCACCGTACGGGGAGTTCACCGCATCCTGCACGCCGCCTTGGGACGGCGCATCGCCTGGGACGAAATCAAGCTCCCCAAAGCGGGGGAGTACGAGGCCCCGGTGCTGGAGCCGGACGAGTTCACCCGGTTGTTGGCCGCGGCCGCAGGTACCCGCTATGAGCCGATCTGGTACCTGATGGGGATGGGGTTCCGGCCTGAGGAAGTGCTGGGCCTGCGCCGTCAGGATCTCGACTTCCGGCGGGGCACCGCCACGGTCGCAGAGGTCATCCCGACCAAGGGGCGGCGGGCGCCGAAGGCCCCGAAGACCAGGCGTAGCCGCCGCACGGTGCAGATGCCGGCGCAGGTCATGGACCTGCTGGCGGCCCACTGCGAGGCCCATGCCGAGGCCATCCTGCGCGCCGGTGGCCGGGTGTTCTGCACCCAGGAGGGGGCACCCCTCTCCTGGTCCAGGGTGTACCGTACTGGCTGGCGGCCGCTGGTGGAGCGGGCAGGCGTGACATACGTGCCGCCCTATAGCTTGCGGCACGGCTTTGTGAGCTATCAGATTGAGGATGGGGTAGACCTGGCCCGCATCAGCGCCGACGTGGGCCACAGCAACACGGCGACCACGGCCAGGGTCTACGCCCACAAGCTACGGAAAACCGAGGGCCGGACGGCTGAGACCATCGCTCGGCTGCTGCCCATCCGAAAGGCTGAGCAGGGGGCCGAAAAAGCTAACTAGGCTAACCGTTGGCTTACCTGTCCTGAGGAAGAAAACCGGGGAGACGGTGAAAATGGGGCGGATTAGGAAGGAAAGTAGTACCGAGGGTGGGACTCGAACCCACACGCCCCTTCCGGGGTCAGCGGATTTTAAG
>JACQUQ010000082.1 GCA_016210175.1 Chloroflexota bacterium
GAAGCGGTCAACCTCGCCCTGAGACAGCTGGGAGCGAACCGCGCTGAGGTCGACATTGTCGTATTGAGTGAAGGGCGCTCCGGTATCTTCGGTATCGGCGCCGAAGATGCCCGCGTCCGGGTGACGCGCCTGGCGCCGCCGGTGGTCGTTGCCAGCCTGCCGGCCAGCACCGAGCCGGAGGCGGTCACTCAGGCGCGGGAGATCATCGAGCGCTTGCTGGACGCCATGCATCTTGATGCCGAGGTGATGCCGACCGAGCCGCCGCCCCACGGCGTCCCGCCCGGCGTGGAGCCCCTCGCCTTCGATATCCAGGGCGAGGACCTCGGCGTCCTCATCGGCCGCCGCGGGCAGACCCTGGCCGCGCTCCAGTACCTCGTCAACCTCATGGCCAGCCGAGTGCTGCCGGAAAAGTCCTTCGTGGTCCTGGACGTCGAAGGCTACCGCCGCCGCCGCTACGACACCCTGCACGCCCTGGCCCAGCGCATGGCCGAGCGTGTGCGCGCCACCGGCCAGAGTATCACGCTGGAGCCGATGCCTCCTGCCGAACGGCGTATCGTCCACGTCGCCTTGCACGACCACCCCGACGTCACGACCCAGAGCATCGGTGAGGGCGAGAGCCGCAAGGTGGCGATCATCCCCCGGCGCCGGTAGCGCGGCCGCGCGGCGCCGGCATGGTCCCGGACTTCCTGGTGATCGGCCACCTAGTGCTGGATGCGACCGACCAAGGGTTCCAGCCCGGCGGCACGGTGTACTACGCCGCATACACTGCGCTGCGCCTGGGCCGCCGGACGGCAGTCCTCACCAACGCTCGCCCCGACTATGACGTCGCCGCGGCCCTGCCTGGGGCCGCGGTGCAGGCGGTGGGCAGCGCCACCACCATCTTCGAGAACCAGAACACTCCGCAGGGACGCCGGCAGCGGGTCCGGGGCGGCGGCACGCTGCTCACGGTCGCTGCGGTGCCAGCCGCCTGGCGCCGAGCGCCCATCGTGCTGCTGGGTCCGGTGCTGGGCGAGGTAGCGCCCGCCCTGGCTGCGGCCTTTCCTGAGAGCCTGGTGGGGGTGACACCCCAGGGCTGGATGCGGCAGGTCGGACCGACGGGGTGGATCACTGCCGTGCCCTGGACTGAGGCACCGGCCGTCCTCCCCTGGGCCGGGGCCGTAGTGCTCTCACCGGAGGACGTGGGCGGGAGGGAAGCGCAGGTCCAGGCGCTGGCCGCGCAGGCGCGGCTCTTGGTGGTGACGGAAGGCGCGCACGGCTGCCGCATCCTCCAGGGAGGCCGGGAACAGCACGTCCCGGCCTTTCCCGCCCAGGAGCGCGACGCGACCGGCGCCGGCGATGTGTTCGCCGCCGCCTTCCTCATCCGCCTGGCGGAGTGCGGCGATCCCCAGGCAGCGGCGGCGTTCGCGAACGCTGTTGCCGCCTGCTCCGTGGAGGCCCCGGGGGTTGCGGGTATTCCCACCGCGTCGCAGGTTGCGGCGCGCATGGCACGATACGGGAGGTAACGGCTCGTGAGCATTGCAGGCAGGCTTGCCGAACTCGGCATCACCCTTCCGGAACCGGCCCAGCCCCGGGGGCTGTACACGCCCGCCGTGCGCAGCGGGAACCTCCTCTTTATCAGCGGCCAGCTGCCGACTCGCGAGGGGACGCTGGTCCAGAGCGGCAAGCTGGGGCGCGACCTGACTGTGGAGCAGGGCCAGCAGGCCGCCCGCCAGGCCGTGCTCAACGCGCTCGCCATCACGCAGCAGGAACTGGGGGGACTGGACGCCGTGCGCCGGGTGGTGCGTATGGTGGTCTACGTCGCCTCTGCGGAGGGCTTCGTGGAGCAGCCGCAGGTCGCCAACGGGGCCTCCCAGGTGCTCATCGACCTCTTTGGCGAGCAAGGACGCCACGCCAGGGTCGCCATGGGCGCTGCCGAACTCCCGGCCAATGCGCCGGTGGAGATCGAACTGTTGGTGGAAATCACCCCCTGATTGGCCCCCCCGACCTCTCCCAGCGGATTCCGTATGCTATGGGCGTTGCCTGCTCCTGTCGCAAGCAACGCCCGTTCCTTTTGCTGTGCGCAAAGCACCGGCTGCTCACGTCCCCCTCAGCAACACCAGGTCCGCACGCTCGTGTGCGCCGCGCCGCAGCAACCTTCACCAAAGAGCAATGTGGTCATATTGCTCTTGAATACCAGAGGCGGTTGCGATATGCTACGACTGTCGTTCGCGAGCACGAGAGTTGTGTTCCGGGGTGGAATGCTGCGCCAGCAGCGGGAGGAGCAGAGCGATGTACGGGACCGTTGCACGCTTCCGGCTCAAGCCGGGCATGGAGAGCAGGCTGGTCGAGCAGATACAGGAGTTCGAGCGCCTGAAGGTGCCGGGCGCTGTGGGGGTGAGCATCTACCGGATGGACGCGGACCCCAGCGAGTACTCCATCGCGGTGGTCTTCGAGAGCAAAGAGGCGTATTTCGCCAACGCCAACAGCCCCGAGCAGGATGCCCGCTACCGCAGGATGCTGGAGCTGCTCCAGGGCGAACCCGAGTGGCACGACGGCGAGATCGTGTATGCGACGGCCCCGGCGCCGGTGCGGTGAGGGGCGACCACCGCCGTACACTAGGCCCAGCCGCCCGATTGCATGACCTGGTGCGGACATGGCTGCCGCACGCGGAGGCCTTCGTGCTTCCTCACGCGACCCATCTGCTCATGGTGATCAACCCGCGAGACCTGGCTGAGGCCCTGGCAAGCTTCTTGGCACGTCACCCCCTCATGGAGCGGTAGGAGGCAGGTGCGCGTGCTGCGCCTGGAACGATAGCGTCCACCGGTCGGCATGGTTCTCCGCAGGGGCGGGTACAAGCTCGTCCCTGCGGCGTTCCCGGCGCCACGGGAGCGCGTTACCCCGGCGGCCACTGCACGGTTGCCGGGGCGCCCCGCAGCCCCTCCAGTCCCACCAGCAGGGCGCCCACCACGCCAGCCGCGGCATCCAACTCCCCAGGGACGATGCGCAGCACCTCCGCCGCCCGCGCGAAGGCCAGCCGGTACGCTTCTCGGCGCACGGGGGCCAGGAGCATCTCGCCTACCTGGGCCACGCCGCCGCCGATGACGACCAACTCCGGGTTCAGGATATCGGCCAGGCTGGCAATGGCCTGCCCCAGGTAGGCGGCCCCGTCCTCCAGCACCGCCAGGGCCAGGGGGTCACCCTGCTGCGCCGCCTGGTGGAGGTGATGGGCCGTCAGCCGCTCCAGGTCGCCTGCGACCAGGTCGCGCAGCAGGCTGGGACGCCCGGCCTCCAGGCGGGCGCGGGCCGCGCGGGCCAGGGCCGGGCCGGAGGCCAGGGACTCCAGGCAGCCCCGGTGCTGGGCGCCGCAGAGCGGACCGTCCCGCTGGAGGATCATGTGGCCGATCTCGCCCGCCGACTCCGACGCCCCCCGGTAGAGGCGGCCATCCAGCACCAGCGCACCGCCGACGCCTGTTCCCACCGTGAGATAGACCATATGCTGGCAGCCCCGCCCGGCGCCGCTGCGGTGCTCCGCCAGGGCCGCAGCCTTGGCATCGTTCTCCACGAACACGGGTACGCCCAGCGGGCGCTCCAACAGGTCTCGGACGGGGACCTCGATCCACCCCCGCAAGTTGGGGGCAGTCCACACCAGCCCCCGGCCCGTCTCCACCGGCCCCGGCACTCCCACCCCCAGCGCGGCCAACCGGGTACCGGCAAGCGCCAGACCCGCCACGGTGCGCTGGACCAGCGCCACGATCGCGGCGACCACCGCCTCCGGCCCGGCCGCGGCCGGGGTCGGAGCAGACTGCCGGGCCTGGATCCGCCCCTCCGTATCGGCTACCGCCACGGCGATCTTGGTCCCACCCAGGTCCACCCCGACTACCAGATCTCCTTGCACGTGCGCCATGACACCGCTGCCCTTCGTTCTGGTGTTCACCCGTACTGGCACACCCACGGATGTACCGTTCCACCCGTCGGAAGCGTGATCCCTCAAAGAGAGTGTACCACGCGCCAGACCGTCGAGCGATCCATGCGGACAAGGCGGACGTGGCACTCCCGGTGGCCCCGGCCCTGATCGCTCGCCCGGATGGGTGTGAGCGGGTGCTGACCGGTGATGTCTACTGCGCTGGCGTCGAGGCGGTGGTGCTGGTGCAAGACAAGGGGTAATGCCCGCAGGTGGTCATGCTGATGCTGGAGGCCGCAGCATCCGTAGCCCCGGTTCCCCAAACCCAAGGGGCTACGGA
>JACQUQ010000074.1 GCA_016210175.1 Chloroflexota bacterium
GTCGTACTGGGAGGGCGAGGACAGCATCGTGGGCGGCCGCCAGGTGGGGAAGGGGGTGTAGTCCTGCCAGAAGATCTGGGTGGCGCCCTTGGCCCGCATCTCCCGCTGGATGCGCAGGAAGCCTTCGCCGTACAGCCGGTGACGGAGGCCATTGAAGGGCGGGCTGGCGGCGAAGCCGTAGTACTTCTTGGCAGAGACGGGTCCCTTCACCCAGACGCCCCTGGTCTCGAAAGTGCGGATGCCGTCGGTCAGCCCCTGGGACCTGGCCCAGCGGTCGGCGACGTCCCGGGCGGTGGCCTTGGTGGTCACGCTCACCTTGTAGGGATCCTTGAGGCCCAGTTCGCTGTTCAGCCGGTCCAGGAAGCCGCCCTGGCCGAAGAGGAGGCCCGCCTTCTCACACAGGCCCAGGTAGATGTCCAGATCGCCCTGGCTCTGGTACAGGGGGTCCATCACCGGCACGCGGAAGGCCGTGGCATCGGTATACATATCGCTGGCGCCGAGGGGGCCTTCGTACTTCTCCATGGTGGCGGCCGGCAGCACTACGTCGGCGAAGAGGTCGGCGGTGCGGGAGAGCCAGGGGTCAATGACCGCCACGAACTTGAACTTCTGGTAGGCGGCCTCGATTACTGGCTGGTCGATGAAGGAGACCGCCGGGTTGCACATGTGCAGGATGGCGATCTCGGGGAGCTTGTTGACCTGGTACTGCTCCGGGTTGAGCATGACCTTGGCGATCATGCTGGGGTTGACCGTATTGACCGGGAAGAACTTGCTGTTCTTGAGGGTGTAGTCATAGGGTGGGTCCTTGACCGTCGCCTTCTCCATGGCGTCGAAGTTGGCATGCACCTTCCAACTGCTGTCGATGCGAAGCCCACCCACAGCCTCCACAGCCCCCACCAGCATCATCACCATGATCATGGCCCGAAGAGCCTGGACCCCCAACTCCTGCTGGGCCATGTGGTAGGCCATGATGCCGACCGGCCGGTAGGGAAGCTCCATCCCGTCCACGACGGTCGTGCTGCCGATCATCGCGTTCTGGCCCAACTCCCGGCCCACCTGCTGGATATCCTCGGCGGGGATGCCGCAGATGTCAGCGGCCCACTGGGGGGTGGAGGGAGCGACGTGCTCTTTGAACGCCTGGAAAGCGGTTTTCACCCGCTTCCCTTCGACGGTGTACGTGCCCTCCAGGGCAGGTGTGACCCCGGCCTGGTCGAAGGGCGCCGGACCGCCGCTCGCCTCGTCCCAGACCTGCTCCTTACCCTCGACGCGCAGGAAGGTGCCATCATCCTGGAGCAGGAAGGGAGCGTTGGTGTGCTGCACCAGGTAGGGCTTATCCAGGAAGCCCTCGGCGATGAGCACGTTGCAGAGGGCCAGGGCGAAGGCCAGGTCGGTGCCGGGGCGGATGGGGAGCCACGCATCGGCGTGGGGGCCTGCCCCCCGCAGGCTGGGGTCAATGACCACGATCTTCAGCCCCCGGTCCCGGGCCGCCACGAACTGCTGGTTCCAGGTGAGCCAGCAGTACTTGTTGCCGCCCGCGTTGGTGAGGTTCCAGCCCCAGGAGAGCAGGTAGCGCGTGGAGCGGAAATCGGGGTGCAGCACCCCATGGAGACCGATGGTGTACTCCGCGGCCCGGTAGCCGGCGTCGGAGCAGTACGCGCCGTGCCCGGCTTTGGTAGCGCCGACCGACTTCACGAAGGCATTGTCGTAGACGGCTTCCTGCTTGCTCCTCCCCTTCTGCCAGAGGATGAGCGTGGGGTCCTTGGCCCGGACCTCCTTGATCTTGTCAGCCACCAGTCCCAGGGCTTCGTCCCAGGAAACGGGCTGGAACTGGCCCGGCACGCCCTTCGCGTTGGTGCGGATGAGGGGGGTCTTGACCCGGTTCGGGTCGTAGAGGGCCATGACCTGGGCTACCCCCTTGGGACAGAGGGCGCCGCGGTTGCGGGGGTGGTTGGGATCGCCTTCCAGCTTGACGACCCGCCCGTTGATGCGGCGGGCCAGGATGCCGCAGTCCTGCTTGCCGAGCCAGCAGGTGGTGGGCACCCAGTCTTCGGTCGGGGCCGGCGCTGTGGGCGCTGCGCCGACCATCAGGGATTCCGGAGGGCCGTAGAGCAGCTGGCTGGCAGCCAAGGTCCCGCCAACCGCTGCGCTGCTTTTCAGAAACGTCCTTCTGCTTACCTTCACGGCAGACCTCCTGGGGATCCGCATCGCTCCCCGACGGTACTGCGGTGCGGTGAGGCCTGAGCGCACAGGTGTGCTGCTCTCGCTCTCCCACGCGCGGCGCAGCGTAACGGGAGCGGCGTTCGTCATCCTCAATACGTAAGGATGTCCGCTATACTGTGAGGAAACCTGCCGCCGGGCGGAAGGCCACCCCGGTTCGTGTTGCAGTCCACCCCCTCTCGTACCGCAGCCCTACTGCGCTCTGCTTCCTTATGGTAGTATCGTGGCGGGCGGCACCGACGGGGCTGAATATTGTGAATGTTTTCCTGAATAACCCCTTAATGACGCTGCGCCTGACCGCTCCCACCGGCCCTTGCGGTCCCCGGCCCGAGCGGGTAAGCTAGGGGAAACCGTCAGGGCGCCCGATCGGAAGCACTCGGAAGCACCTCGTAGGCCATACGCGCTCCGCGCGACCGGGCGTGTCCCGGAAGGGAGGCACCTCCATGTACGCCCTCGCCGCGATGGCCGATATGTACCACGACAGCGACGAGGCGCTGACCCACGTGCTGGGCGACACGGGGGCCCTCTGGGACCAGCACGAGATCGACCTCGCCCTGTTCTTCGCCAGCCCCCACTTTGCGCCCCACTATAGCGAGATGCTCCAGCAGGTGCGGGCGGTAACCGGCGCTCGCCTGCTGCTGGGGTGCAGCGGGCAGGGCATCATCGGCAAGACGCGGGAAGCCGAGGGCATCCCCGCCGTCTCCCTGCTGGTGGCCTCGCTGCCGGGCGCCGACCTGCGGCCGGTGCGCATCACGCAGCCGTTGCTGGCGGAACTGGATACCCCTGAGGCCTGGCACGCCTGGACGGGAGCGGACCCCGACGCGACCAATGCCTGGATGCTCTTCGCCGATCCCTTCCGCCTGGACTGCGAAGCCCTCCTGGAGGCGCTCTCCGCGGCGTATCCGGGCGTTCCTGTCGTGGGGGGCCTGGCCTCCAGCGCCCCCACGGCGCAGCGGACCCAGGTCTTCCTCCATGACCGGGCCTACGGCGATGGCGCGGTCGCCGTCGCCATCGGGCGCGCGCTCACCATCCGCGCGGTGGTGGCCCAGGGGAGCACGCCCATTGGCGAGCCCTGGACCATCACCGGGGCCGAGGGCAACGTGATCACGTCCATCGGCGGGCGGCCAGCTTACGAGTTGCTGGTGGATACCCTCCAGGGCCTCCCGGAGGAGTTGCGCCAGCGGGCCCGGCGCAATCTGCTGGTGGGCCTGGCCATGAATGAGTACCGGGACACCTTTCGCCGGGGCGATTTCCTGATACGGAACCTCGTCGGGGCCGACCCGCGCACCGGGGCGCTGGCCGTGGGCGCTCTGCCCCGCGTCGGCCAGACGCTCCAGTTCCAGATCCGGGACGCCCAGGCCGCCGACGACGACCTCCGGGAGCACCTGGCCGCCGCCCGCGCGGAGTTGGGCGAGCAGCGGCCCGTGGCGGCCCTCCTGTGCTCCTGCAACGGGCGAGGCATCGGCCTCTTCGGGTCGGCCCACCACGATGCCGGCGCCGTGGCCGAGCACCTGGGCCCCATGCCCCTCGCCGGCTTCTTCTGCAACGGTGAGATCGGCCCGGTCGGGGACCGCAACTTCCTCCACGGGTACACCGCCAGCCTGGCCCTGCTGGTGCCGAGCGCTCCGCCGCCCGTCAGCAGCCGGCAGCAGTCAGCAGCACGGGAGCCGGACAGGGGTATTCTGTGAGGGACTTCCGCCGTGCAATGGAGACGTACCTCCCTTATCCAGCGGCTGGACACGGACCGCTGAGAGCTGAAAGCGGATAGGACACCATGCCACGGGACTTACCCATCGGCAACGGCAACCTGCTCCTCAACTTCGATCAGACCTACACCCTGCGCGACCTCTACTTTCCCTATGTCGGGCAGGAGAACCACACCCAGGGGAACCTGTGCCGCTTCGGCGTCTGGGTCGAGGGGCGCTTCTCCTGGCTGAGCGACCCCGAATGGGAGCGCGACCTGCGCTACGAGCCTGATACCCTGGTCACCCGGGTCACCTGCCAGCATCCGGGCCTGGGGGTGCGCCTGGAGTGCCACGACCTGGTCGACTTCGACCGGAACCTCTACATCAAGCAGATCGACGTGACCAACCTGGCCCCCAGGGAGCGGGAGATCCGCCTGTTCTTTCACTTCGACGCCCACCTCTGGGGCACCACGGTGGGCGACACCGCCTACTTCGAGCCCAGCAACAAAGCCCTGATCTTCTACAAGGGCACCCGCTACTTCTGGCTGAGCGCCGCGCTGGACGACACCTACGGGCCCAGCAGCTACGCCACCGGCGACAAGGGCAAGCCGGGCATGGAAGGCAGCTGGCGCGACGCCGAGGACGGTGAGTTGAGCGGCAACCCCATTGCCCAGGGCTCCGTGGACGGGGTGGCCGGTCTCCATGTACGTGTCGGCCCGGCTGCCTCCCGCCGCTGCTTCTTCTGGCTGGCCGCGGGCACCACCTACTGGGAGGTCCGGTCCCTGTGGCTGCTGGTGCGCGACCGGGGCCTGGAGAGCTTTGTCACCCGCACCCGCAACTTCTGGCGGCTCTGGTGCCACAAGGAGGCTACCGACTTCGGCGACCTGCCCCAGGACCTGGTGGACCTGTACCGGCACAGCCTGCTCATCATCCGCACCCAGATCGACAACCGGGGCGCCATCATCGCCGCCAACGACACTGACATCATGCAGTTCGGTCGCGATACCTACAGCTACATGTGGCCCCGCGACGGCGCGCTGGTGGCCTGGGCCCTCACCGCGGCCGGCTACGGCGACGTGACCCGCGCCTTCTTCCAGTTCTGCGCCACCGCCCTGCACCAGGACGGCTATCTGCTCCATAAGTACAACCCCGACGGCTCCACCGGCTCCAGCTGGCACTCCTGGTCCAGCCCGGAGGAGACCTTGCAGTTGCCCATCCAGGAAGACGAGACGGCCCTGGTGCTGTGGAGCCTGTGGGCGCACTACCAGCGCTTTCGCGATCTGGAGCTGATCAAGCCCCTGTACCGGCGCCTCATCAAGACCGCCGCCGACTTCCTGGTGCGCTACCGGGAGCCCTACGGGGGCACCGGGCTGCCCGGCCCCTGCTACGACCTGTGGGAGGAGCGCTGGGGCATCATGGCCTTCACGGTGGCCGCGGTGTGGGCCGGGCTGCGGGCCGCGGCCCGCTTCACCGCGCTCTTCGGTGAGGACGACGTGGCCGACCGCTACCGGACCGCGGCCCACGAGATCAAGGCAGCCTTTCTGGAGACCTACTTCGACCCGGAGCGGGGGCGGCTGGCGCGCATGGTGACGGTCGCCCCCGATGGCACCGTCCACCGCGACCCCACCCTGGATGTCAGCCTGTGCGGGCTGTTCGCCTTCGGGATGCTGGCACCCGACCATCCCTGGCTGGTGGCGACCCTGGAGCAGTTGGAACAGGCCCTCTGGTGCCAGACGCCCGTGGGCGGCGTAGCCCGTTACCAGCACGACACCTACCAGCGCGCCGCGGATGGGCCGGGCGTGCCGGGGAATCCCTGGTTCATCTGCACCCTGTGGCTGGCTGACTGGTACCTGGCCCGCGCCCGCACCTTCCAGGACCTGGAGCGGCCCCTGGCGCTGCTCCGCTGGACCGCGCAGCACGCGCTCCCCAGCGGCGTGCTGGCTGAGCAGGTCCACCCCTACACCGGAGCGCCCCTCTCGGTCTCGCCCTTGACCTGGAGCCACGCCGCCTACGTGACCACCGTACACCATTACCTGGAGGCCCGCGACCGGCTGGCGGGCCGCCTGCCGCCCGTCCAAGACGAGGATGAGGGCGAACAGTGAGGATCTTCCCACCTTGACGGATGCAGCCGCTTCTTGGTAAGGTAAGACACTATACTAGCTTATCCGTCCCGCCGCTCGCGGAGGGAACCCGCACCGGCGGCCCGGATACCGCACGCAACCCCACGGATACGCTCCCTGCTGCCGTGCTCGGCGCGGGAGCGGCCCGGCGTGGGTGCGCCTGATCCCTCCTCTCCGTCCACTGGCCCACCGTCGTGTCAACGCCGCCCCGGTCCCCCTGGGGCATCACAGGAGGGAGCTCGTGACCACGACCTTCACGACCGTCAACCGGCCCTTAGAGCGCATCGACGGGGTGTCGAAAGTCACCGGCGAGCAGAAATATGCCGTGGACATCAGCCTGCCGGGCATGCTCCACTGCAAGCTGCTGCGCAGCCCCGTCGCCCACGCCCGCATTAAGCGCATCGACACCGGCCGGGCCAAGGCCCATCCCGGGGTCCATTCCGTCTGGACCGCGGCCGACCTCGCCGGCCGTGGGCTGAACCTGGACCCCAACGAGCGCGTCAACACCATCCTGGCCCTGAGCGAGGTGCTGTTCTGCGGCCAGCCTATCGCCGCCGTCCTGGCTCAGGACCCGGTCCTTGCCGAGGAAGCGGTCAGCCTGATTGACCTGGAGCTGGAGGAGTTGCCCGTCGTGGTGGATCCCCTGGCGGCGATGGAGGCTGATGCCCCGGCGGTCCGGGCGCCCGTGGGTGAAGTGGACCGCTCTGAGGAGCAGGCCCATCTCACCATGGCCACCACCGCCGCGACCGAGGTCCGGGGCGGCGGCAAC
>JACQUQ010000075.1 GCA_016210175.1 Chloroflexota bacterium
CTCTTATCCGTCTCGGAGGTCCGGCCTTCAGGCCGGCGACCCTCCTGATTACGCGAATCAGTGGTTAATGATCATCACGGCGGCGGCCTCACCCATCAGTTCACAGCTGACAGAACACTGCCTCTGGACCAAGAACGAAACGCCCCGACCAGGTTGGTCGGGGCAGACTCGTGCGCCACAGTGAGCGGCCACGGCGCGGCCTGGGCCACAGGCCACCGCTACCGCTTGGTGTACTGCGGGGCCTTGCGGGCACGCTTGAGCCCGTACTTCTTGCGCTCCTTGACCCTGGGGTCACGCGTCAGGAGGCCGAAGCGGCGCAGGGTCGGCCGCAGCGCCTCATCAACTCGCACCAGGGCGCGGGCGATGCCATGGCTGACGGCCCCGGCCCAGCCGGTCATCCCGCCACCCTCCACCTTGGCCACCACGTTGAACTTGCCCAGGTTCTCCGTCACCCGCAAGGGCTGGCTGATGATCCCCTGATGAAGGGGCCGCGTAAAGAATTCCTGGTGGGGCTTGCCGTTAATCACGATGGCGCCGTTGCCACCAGGGATCAGACGGACACGGGCCACTGCGGTCTTGCGCCGGCCCACCCCATAGAAGTAGAGTGCGTCTGCCACGGGTCGTCTCCTCCCTTACCCCTGCGCCTCAGGCGCGGCGGCCTTGCTGGCCCCGGCGCGCACTTGGGCCTCGTGCGGATGCGTCGGCCCGGTGTAGACCTTGAGCCGCCGCAGCATCGCGGCGCCCAGACGGTTGTGGGGCAGCATGCCCTTGACCGCGTGCTCGATGACCCGGGTGGGATGCTTCTGCCGCATCAGCGCGTAGTTGATGGCCTTGAGGCCGCCAGGGTACTGAGAATGGCGGTAGTAGGTTTTCTGCGCTTCCTTCTTGCCGGTTACCACAACCTTGTCGGCGTTGACCACGATGACGAAATCGCCGACCAGCAGGTGCGGTGCGAAGGTAGGCTTGTGCTTGCCCCGCAGCAACTGGGCTATCTCCGAAGCTAACCGGCCCAGCGGGCGCCCGGCGGCATCCAGCACGTGCCAATCGGCGTGCAGCTCAGCCGCCTTGGGGCTGTACGTCTTGGTTATCAGCGGTCGCATGGTGTACTCCCAAAGGGCGCCCCACTCGGGAACGTCCAGGTGTGTTGGGCGCCCACCGGCGCCAGGTACGCATAGGGCGGCGGATAGCGCACCGCCATCAGGCAGAGGCCCCCCGGCGGGACACCGGCCCCGGCCGCGCCCAGCCGCGGGCGCTGCACGAGCTGCTCCAGATGTCCCGGCGCGGCCCGCCCCATCCCGACCTGGAGCAGGGCGGTCACGGTACGCCGCACCTGCTGGGGCAGGAAGGCCGTCGCTTCCAGGTCGAGCAGGAGCAACTCGCCGACCCGCCGCACCTCGGCCCGGAGCACCTCGCGCACGGTGCTGGCCCCCCGGAACTCCGGGGTGGTGAAGGATGCCAAGTCATGGCGGCCCACCAGCGCCCGGCAGGCCGCGGCCATCGCCGCATGCTCCAGGGGCGCCGCCACCCGATAGGTCCCCTGCCGCCACAAGGGCGACCGCACCGGGCGCAGCAGCAGTGTATAGCGATACCACCGGCTGGCGGCGCTGCGCCGGGCATCGAAGTCCGGGGCCACCTCCCAGCACGCCTGGACCGCGATATCCTCCGGGAGGTAGGCGTTCAGGCCCCGGACGAAGGTGTCCGACGGGAGGTCGCTGGCCGTGCTGAAGCTCACCACCTGGCCCCGGGCGTGGGCGCCGGCATCGGTGCGGCCGGCGCCCACCGTCCGTACGGCCTCGCCGGTCAAGCGGGCCAGGGCCTCCTGGAGCTTCCCCTGGACGGTCGGAGCGTGGGCCTGGATCTGAAAACCATCGTACGCGGTGCCGTCGTACTCCAGCACCAGGGCCAGCTTGCGCCCCACCCGGCCCCTCCTCCGAGCGCGCCCTTAGGGCATCAGCTCGATCTGGGCCATGGGGGCAGCATCCCCCAGGCGCGGGCCCAACTTGGTGATACGGGTGTAGCCTCCGGGGCGGCTGGCAAAGCGCAGCGCCAGCACGTCGAAGACCTTGCGTACCACCGCCTCGTCGGTCAGGAAGGCAATGGCCTGCCGACGGCGGTGCAACGCGGCCTCGGGCTTGCCCTGGGCCTGGAAGGCAGCCGCGTGCTTGCCCAGCGTAATCATGTGCTCGGCCATGCCCCGGATCTCTTTGGCTTTGGGCTCCGTGGTGCGGATGCGCTCGTGGCGCAGCAGGTCGGTCACCAGCGTGCGGTACATCAGCAGCCGGTGGCCCGTCGGGCGGTTGAACTTCCGCCCGGCGACACGGTGTCTCATGGTCGTTCCTCGCTGCGAGGGACCCGGAGGGCGGGTCGGCCGTCCTGGGGGTTAGCCCTCGTCTTCCTCAGAGTCGTCTTCGTTCTCACCCAGGTCGTCGAACTCCTCGTCCTCCTCACCCAGGTCGCCCGGCTCCTCGTCCTCTTCCGATGCCGTGGTGGACAGCTCCTCACGCAGGCGGGCGAGCTTGGCAAGCTGGTCCTGGGGCAACTGGCTGCCGTTGGCCCCGGTAAGGAGCGACGGCAGTTCCTCCGGCACCGCCTCCTCGGCGGCTTCCTCTGGCATGGAGATCCCCAGCGCACTGAGGCGCTCCCGCAGCTCGGCCAGGGACTTATCGCCGAAGTTGCGGATATGGAGCAGTTCCTCCTCGCTCTTCTCCAGGATCTGCCCCAGCTTGGTGATGTTGTTGCGCTTGAGCGCGTTGTAGGCCCGCACCGAGAGGTTGAGGTCTTCGATGGGCATATCGTAGACCTCGGGCGGCACCGTCGAGGCCCGCAGGCTGGGCTTGGCGGCCTCGCGCCGCGGGGGCTGGCCCAGGGTCCGGAAGAAGGTCAACTGCTCCATCAGGGTCTCGGCGCTCCGGCTCACCGCCTCCTGGGGGGCGATGGTGCCGTCGGTCCAGACCTCCAACACCAGCCGGTCGAAGTTGGTGACTTGCTCAACGCGGGTGTTCTCGATGGTATAGCTCACCCGCCGGATCGGGGTGAAGACGGCATCCACCGGGATGACCCCAATGGGCTGACCATTGGTCAGGCCGGCGGAGACGAACCCCTCGCCCCGCTCCACGTTGAACTCCACCGTGAGGCTGGCGTCGGGGGCATCCAGGGTCGCCAACTGCAACTCTGGGTTGACAATCTCGAAATCGGCCGACGGCTTGATATCCGCCGCGGTGACCCGGCCCTCGCCCGTCACCTCCAGGTAGAGCTTGCCCGGACGATCGGTGATAGAGCGCAGGCGCAGCTCTTTCACGTTCAGCAGGAACTCGATGACGTCCTCCCGCATGTGCGGCACCGTGGAGAACTCATGCTGCACCTCATCGATCCGGACCCAGGTGACGGCGGCGCCCGAAAGGGAGCTGAGGAGCACGCGGCGCAGGGCGTTGCCCAGCGTCGTACCGTAGCCGCTGACCAACGGCTCGGCCACAAACCGTCCATAAGCATCAGTAAGAATCTCAGCACGAATTTCGGGGGTAACCATTTGTGCCAAGGGATGTCCTCCCACGGGTACGAACGGCTACCCACCGCCAAGGAGACCCATACGGAGCCGTCCGGGCGGGGAGCGCCGGAGGGAAGCTCCTCCGCAACGGGCACCGCTTGGCGTGGGTAGCACCTGCCCGTTCTGTCTAGCGAGAATAGTATTCGACGATGGCCTGTTCGTTGACCTTCGTATCGATTTCCGCGCGCGTTGGGACGTAGAGCACCCGGCCGCTCAGGGTCTGCGGGTCCCGGCTCAGCCACGGCGGGGCGGCCTTGCCCTGGATGTCCCGCACCATCAGCTTGTAATATTCGCTGTTCAGGCTGGCCGGGTTCCAGCCCACCACCGACCCGACCTTGACGCGGGCCGACGGGGCATCGGTCTTGTGGCCGTTCAGGGTAATGTGGCCGTGGTTGACCAGGTGGCGGGCCTGGGCGCGCGAATCGGCGTAGCCCAGGCGATAGACCACGTTATCCAGGCGCAGTTCCAGGAACTGCAACAGGTTCTCGCCGGTGATGCCGGGGCGGCGCTCGGCCTCCGCATAGTGGCGGCGGAACTGGCGCTCCAATATGCCGTAGATATAGCGAACTTTTTGCTTCTCCCGCAGCTGCGCGCCGCGCTCCGAGAGCTTACGCCGGCGGGCTCCATGTTGCCCAGGTGGGCTGTTCCGCTGCTCCAGGGTGCAGTTGGTGAAGCACTTACTCCCCTTGAGGAATAGCTTCTCACCGGAGCGGCGACACAAGCGGCACACTGGCCCTATCTCTCGGGCCATAGGTGGTCTCCTCCTCTTTCTTGCACGGTCTTCCGCGTCGCTGCGTGTGCGATCCCGTCGCTACACCCGGCGCCGCTTGGGGGGGCGGCAGCCGTTGTGCGGGATGGGGGTCACATCGCGGATGCTGGTGACGTTGAGCCCGGCGGCCTGGAGGGAGCGGATGGCCGCCTCCCGGCCACTCCCCGCACCCCGCACAAAGACATCCACCTGGCGCAGCCCATGTTCCATGGCGGCGCGCACCGCGCGCTCGGCGGCCATCTGGGCCGCGAAGGGGGTCCCCTTGCGGGAGCCCTTGAACCCGGCCGTCCCGGCGCTCCCCCACGCCAGGACGTTGCCGTTGGGGTCCGTGAGAGTCACGACCGTGTTATTAAACGTTGACTGGATATAGGCACGGCCAACCGGAACGGCCTTACGCTCCCGCCGTCGTCCGCCAGCCTGGCGTCGTCGTTCTGCCATGGTGCTCCTTCGTGCAGCGGCAATCGGCAATTGATACGGTCATCCTGGGCGCCGGCCGCGCCCAGGGCCAGCCACGCGCCCCGCCGCTTACTTCTTGGCGGACGAGCGGCGCCGTCCGGCCACCGTCTTCTTCGGCCCCTTGCGGGTGCGGGCGTTGGTGCGGGTGCGCTGCCCGTGGACCGGGAGGCCCCGGCGATGCCGGATGCCGCGGTAGCAGCCGATTTCCACCAGCCGCTTGATATTCATCTGGACTTCCCGCCGCAGGTCGCCCTCGACCCGGAACTCTACCGTGCGACCGTTGAGATGCACCAGCCCCCGGTCCACCAGTTCCCGGACCCGGTTCAGCTCGTCTTCCGTGAGGTCACGGACCCGGGTATTGGGGTCCACCCCGGCCTCGCGGCAGACCAGGGAGGCCACGGTCGGCCCGATGCCGTAGATGTAGCGGAGCGAGATCTCGATGTGCTTGTTATTGGGGATGTCCACCCCTGCCACACGGGCCATGTGTCCCTCCCTTGGTGTCGCGGGTGCGTGCCCGGCAACGTGCCGGAGCCGTCGGCACCCCCGCCGTCACGAACTGCGGTTAGCCTTGTCGCTGCTTGTGCTTGGGGTTCGCACAAATGACCCGCAAGACACCCTTGCGCTTGATGATCTTACATTTCTCACAGCGGGCCTTAATGGACGCCTGTACCTTCACCCTGATCCTCCTCAGGCCGGGCCATGCCTCTCCGTGGGCGCGCCCGCAAGAGCCCTGTCCGGGCGTTACGGGTCCAGCCCGCCATGCCGGTCTATTTAAAGCGGTAGGTAATTCGTCCCCGGGCCAGGTCATAGGGCGACAGCTCGACCAGCACCCGGTCGCCGGGCAGGATGCGGATGAAGTTCATGCGGATCTTGCCCGAGACGTGGGCCAGGACGCGGTGCCCGTTGGCCAACTCCACCCGGAACATGGCATTGGGCAGCGACTCCGCCACCACACCCTCTACCTCAATGGTTTCTTTCTGTTTCTTTGCCATAAAGCTCCGTCATCATGCGTTTCCGCTCCCCCGGAGCGGCTCACCTGCCACGCCCCACCACGACCCGCCTCACGCCGGGAGCGAGACCTCGGGCTCTGTCATCCACAGAGTGCTGGCTGCCGGCCGGAAGGCCGGACTTTCCGGGGTGTTCCCGGTCCGCCGTTCACGGCGGCGGTCTCACCTATCAGTGCATGGCTGACAGACCACTAGCCCGCCGTCAGGACCTCGGGACCGTTCTCCGTCAGTGCGATCGTGTGCTCAAAGTGGGCGGCCAGGCTGCCGTCCACTGTCGAGATAGTCCACCCGTCGGCCCCCTCGCGCACCTGCCAGTCACCCACGGTCACCATGGGCTCAATGGCCAAGCACAGCCCCGGACGCAGCACCGGCCCCAGGCCCGGCGTGCCGAAGTTGGGGACCGCGGGTTCTTCGTGCAGTTGGCGCCCGATGCCGTGGCCGACGTACTTGCGCACCACGCCGAAGCCCTGGCCCTCGATCACGCGCTGGATGGTCGCTGAGACATCCCCGATGCGGCTGCCCGGCCGCGCCACCGCGATGCCCGACAGCAGGGCATCACGGGTCGTCGCGATGAGCCGCTGCACGTCCTCGGCGACCGCCCCTAGGGCCACCGTCACCGCGGCATCGCTGTAGAAGCCCTGGTAGATGACCCCGGCATCAATGCTGACCACATCGCCGTCGTGCAGCACCCGGCTTCCCGGGATGCCATGCACCACCTCATCGTTGACGGAGACGCAGATACAGGCCGGAAAGCCCCGGTAGCCTTTGAAGGCCGGCTTCACCTTCCGCGCCCGGATCTCTCGCTCCGCCAGCGCATCCAGCTCGCCGGTGGTCATGCCGGGACCCACCTTCTCCTGCAAGACGGCCAGGATCTCCGCCAGGATGCGCCCGGAGGTCCGCATCAGCGCAATCTCGTGCTTGGATTTGAGAATAATACCGTGATGTTCCACGACCAATGTTTTGCTATCCTCACCCGTGCTCAACCTGGGGGCCGGGCGTTCCCCGGTCTCCCTACTTCCGTCCCGCCGCCAGGGCCGCCAGCGCGTCGTGGCGGACCTGCTCCACTGGCTGCTCGCCGTTGACCTCCACCAGCTTGCCCTGCCGCCGATAGTACTCGATGAGGGGTGCAGTCTGGGAGAAGTATACGTCGATCCGCTTCCGCACGGTCTCCGGCGTATCGTCGGGACGCTGGTACAACTCCCCGCCGCACAGATCGCAGCGGCCCGGCACCTTGGGCGGGGACAACACCGCATGGTAGGGAGCCTGACACCGGCGGCACACCCACCGACCACTCAGCCGCTTCAACAACTCGTCCGTGGAGACGTTGATAAAGAGGACACGGTCCAGCGCCTTGCCCTGCTCGGCCAGGGCCGCATCCAGGGCGCGGGCCTGTTCCAGGGTCCGGGGGAAACCATCCAGGAGCGCGCCACGGGCCGCATCAGGCTGCGCCAGCCGGTCCAGGATCAGCTGGATCGCCACCTCGTCGGGAACCAGTGCGCCCCGGTCATAGTAGGACCGCACGAGCCGACCCAGTTCGGTGTCGCGCTCGCGTACCGATCGGAAAAGATCACCGGACGCGACGTTGCCCAGCCCCAGCTCCTGGGTGATGGTCGTCGCCTGGGTGCCTTTCCCCGCACCTGGTGCTCCTAAAAGTATAACGTACAGCGTTCTCCCTCTTTATGTCAATAGCTACCTCCAGGCCAAGGGCCGAGCTTCTCTGCCAGCGGCAGAGAAGCTCGGGCGGCCCCGTCCCAGCCGGGCGGGTGGGACCCTCCGGTATCGTTCCCCCGGCCTCCCGGGGCCCTATCCGTTCTCCGCGCTCCTTACCGGATGAAGCCCTCATAGCGCCGCATGAGGAGCTGGGCTTCCAGTTGCTTCATGGTGTCCAGGACCACACCCACCACGATGAGCAGCCCGGTGCTGCTGATCTGAATCGTCCGGAAATTGGTCCCCACCTCGACGAAGTAGGGCAGAATCGCCACGCCCCCCAGGAACATCGCTCCCGCCCAGGTAATGCGGGTCAGCACCCCGTTGAAGTACTCCGCGGTGGGGCGGCCGGGCCGAATGCCGGGGACAAAGCCCCCGTTCTTCTGGAGCGTCTCCGCGATGTTCTGCTGCTGGAAGACCACCATCGTATAGAAGAAGGTGAACCCGACCACCAGCAAGAAGTAGAGCGCCCAGTAGAAGAACCCGGTGGTATCGAAGAGCTGCCGGATGAAATCCGCCACCGCGTAGACCCAGGTGTTGGGATCGCCCACGGTGAAGTAGCTCGCTACCGTGCCCGGAAACAGCATAATGGACATAGCGAAGATCAGCGGGATCATGCCCGCCGAGTTGACCCGCAGCGGGATATGGCTGGCCCCCGTCTGGCGGAACACCCGGCCGCCCCGGAACACGCTCCGGGTGTACTGCACCGGGATGCGCCGCTGCGCCTCCTGGAAGAACACAATGGCCGCCACTATGAAGAGCCCGAGAAGGGCCAAGATCACGATACCCATGAAGTTCCCGCCGGTGGCGCCCACCATCCCCTGGCCGATGATCTCGGGCAGGGAAGCCACGATGCCGCCGAAAATAATGACGGAGATCCCGTTTCCGATGCCGTTCTCTGTGATGAGCTCGCCTATCC
>JACQUQ010000077.1 GCA_016210175.1 Chloroflexota bacterium
CAGGAGTACGGATTCTTCGCTGCGCTCAGAATGACAGACATAGCGTATCTTTCCACACTATGGATGATTTGCAAACAGGCCCTAGTGGTCTGTCACCCCTGATTTGCGGGATACGGCTCGGTAGGGGCGGGTTTCAAACCCGCCCCTACAACCCAGCATCTCACCCGTGACAGAGCACTAGTCCACCTCAGCCCCCTCAGGGACGAGCCATCGCGTCCCATAGGTGCGCAGCGCCTCCACCACGGGCAGCGCATCGCGGCCCTTCGGCGTGAGGGCGTACTCCACCCGCGGCGGGATCTCATGATAACTGGCCCGGGTGACGATACCTTGCTGCTCCAGCTCGCGCAGCCGGGCCGCCAGGATACTGGGGCTGATGCCCTCCCCGGAGCGCTCTAACTCCTTGAACCGGCGCGGTCCCTCGGCCAGATCCCGCAGGACAATGAGGGTCCACTTGTCCCCCAGGAGCTTGGCCGCTTCGGCCACGGGGCAGATGGCCTCACTCATGGCTCCTACCTCCCCCCTTGGTCCCAGTATAGCACAAACGCTTGACATCCCGTAGCAATTATGCTACGGTTTTCAAAGCCACTATGGAAGCCATATTAACGGATGCGCGCCCTGGCGGGCCCACAGGGCGCTCTACGCCCCAGGAGGATCCCATGGCGCTATAGGTGAGGGAATTAGTCCTATTCTGGACGAGATTGCAACAAAGTACAAGGGATGCTACCCGTCACGCGGGGAACGGCCGGCATGGTCATGCCGGCGGAAGGAGAGAGCAACCATGGCAATCGATCTGACACTGCTGGTCCTGCGCCTGGTCGTCGGGGGACTGTTCATCGGGCACGGCGCGCAGAAGCTGTTCGGGTGGTTCGGCGGCTACGGCTTCGCGGGGACGCGCGGCTTCATGGGGAACGCGTTGCGGCTCCGGCCGGCAGGACTCTGGACGGCGCTGGCCGGCCTGAGCGAGTTTGGCGGCGGCCTGCTCTTCGCGGTGGGCCTGCTCAGCCCGCTGGGACCGCTGGGCATCATCGCCGCCATGCTGATGGCCATCCTGCTGCTGCACTGGGGACGCCTCTGGGTGACGGAGAACGGTATGGAGTACCCGCTGGTGGCCCTGACGGCCGCGGCGGCGGTGGCGCTCTCCGGTCCGGGCGCCTACTCCCTGGATGCGGCCCTGGGCATCGCCCTGCCGGCCCCGGCGACGTTCATCGCCGGCCTGGTCGCCGTGCTGGCCGGGACGCTCACCGCGCTGGCGACGCGTGCCCCGGCAACCTCCGACGTCACGGCCCCCGGCAGCACGACGTAGAGTAGGCCGCGAACGGGAAGCAACACCGCTGAGGATACGGTTGCCCGTCGCGTTACGGCCAGGGGGAGTCCCCTGGCCGTAGATCCACCATCAGCGTAGGACCGACATCGCGTCGGTCCTACGCGTCGCGCATGGCGGCTTTGACCTTCGCGATCAGTACTTCTGCAAGCCCCCGCAGGCGGGCAGGGCCAGGCCCAGGCAGCCGCACCCGTTCACCCTCCAGGAGACGTCACGGGACGAGCACCGCCGCCCCCAGCACGTGCCCCCGGCGCAGCCGGGCCAGCGCCTCATTCGCCTCGGTCAGCGGGAAGACGTCAACCCTGGTCGCTACCGGCACCTCGGGAGCGATCCGCAGCAACTCCTCGCCGTCCTGGCGTGTCAGGTTGGCAACGGAGCGCACCACGCGCTCTTCCCACAGCAGACGGTACGGAAAAGAGGGGACGTCACTCATGTGGATGCCGCCGCAGACCACCGTCCCGCCTTTCTCCAGCGCCGCCAGCGCGGCGGGCACCAGTGCGCCAACGGGCGCAAAGATGAGCGCCGCATCCAAGAGCTCCGGCGGGCGCTCGGTGGAACCGCCCGCCCACACCGCGCCCAGTTGCCGGGCAAACGCCTGCGCTGCGTCATCGCCGGGCCGGGTGAAGGCGTAGACCCGCTGCCCCTGGTGTACCGCGATCTGGGTGATGATGTGCGCTGCCGCCCCGAACCCGTAGATCCCCAGGCGCTCGACGTCCGCTCCTGCCAGGCGGTACGACCGATACCCGATGAGTCCCGCGCAGAGCAGCGGCGCCACCGTTGCATCCTCGTACCCCGCCGGCAGCAAAAAGCAGTAGCGCTCATCGGCCACGGTGAACTCGGCGTACCCGCCGTCCAGCGAGTAGCCCGTGAACCCGGCGGCGTTGCACAGGTTCTCCTGCCCGCGGCGGCAAAACCGGCACGTCCCGCAGGTAAAGCCCAGCCAGGGCACCCCGACGCGGTCGCTCGGCGCGAACCGATGGGCCTCCCGGCCGCACGCGACCACGGTCCCCACGATTTCATGGCCGGGAACCAGGGGCAGGCGGACCGGTGGCAGCTCGCCATCAACGATGTGGAGGTCGGTCCGGCAGACCCCGCAGGCGCGCACCCGGATGAGCACCTGGCCCGGCCCCGGCTCAGGGACCGGCCGTGTGACCGGGCGTAGCGGTTGCCCCGGCGCCTCAAGGAGCAGCGCGCGCATGGTCGTCGGAAGTGCCATGATGGTGCCCCCGTGCGTACATCGCCCCGGGAATCCTATCGTATATCAGGCCAAAGCCCACGCCGCCCTTGACAGCGGGGCTGGTACCTGGTACCCATAAGCGCAGCGAGGACGGCGAACGTCGGCGCAAACGCAGAAAGCGAGGAGCATGGCATGGGTGTCACCCAGGAGTTGGCGAGCTTTGTAGCGGGGCTGTACTATGACGACCTGCCCCCGGCGGCGGTCCACGAGGCCAAGCGCTGCCTGCTGGACTGGATCGGGAACGCCCTGGGGGGCAGCCGCGACGAGCCGGTTGACCTCCTGCTCGCCACACTGGAGGAGTTGGGCGGCACGCCCCAGGCGAGTGTGGTGGGCCGGAGCATACGCACCAGCCTGACCCACGCCGCTCTGCTCAACGGCTACCTCTCCCACGTCCTGGACTTCGACGATACGCTGACCGATACCGTGCTGCACCCCACCTCTCCGGTCATGCCCGCGCTCGTCGCCCTGGCCGAGCGCGACGGCGCCTCGGGCCGGGACCTCATCACCGCGTTTGTGGCGGGCTTTGAGGTCGAAGCGCGCCTGGCCCAGGCCATTTTCCCCTCCCACTACGAAGCGGGCTGGCACATCACGGGCACGGCGGGTGCGGTGGGCGCCGCGGCCGCGGCCAGCCGGCTGCTGGGGCTGGACCCGCAGCGCACGCTCTGGGCGCTGGGCATCGGGGCGACCCAGCCCACCGGCCTGCGGGAGCACTTCGGGACTATGACCAAAGCCCTGCACCCCGGCCGCGCGGCGGGCAACGGACTCCTGGCCACCCTCCTGGCCCAGCGTGGCTTTACCGCAGCCGAGGCCAGCCTGGAAGGCCCCAACGGGTTCCTGCGCGCCATGGCCGCCGAGGCCGACCTGGGTGTGCTGACCCGCGGCCTGGGGCAGGACTACCTCATCTGCACCAACGGCTACAAGCCCTACGCCTGCGGCGTGGTCAACCACCCCATCATCGATGGGGCCATCCACCTGCGCAACACCTACGGCATCAGCCCGGAGCAGGTGGACGCCATCGAGGTCCGCGCCAGCGACCGCCCGCCCATTCCCCAGTTGGCGGCCAACCCCGACCCCCAGACCGGCCTCTCCGGGAAGTTCAGCCTGGCCCACTGCGCCGCGGTGGGGCTGGTGGACGGGGTGGCGCTTCCGGCCCAGTTCACCGATGCGCGGGTGCGCGATCCCCAGGTGGCCGCGCTCCGGCGGCGCTTCCGGGTGACCCTGCACCCGACGGTCCGGGAGACCGAGGCCTACGTGACGGCGGTCCTGAAGGACGGGCGGCGGCTGGAGGTCCACATCCCGCATGCCACGGGCACCCAGGCCAACCCCATGAGCGACGCCGCCCTGGAAGCCAAGTACCGGGGTCAGGCTGGCGCGGCCCTGCCCCCGGAGCAGGTGGACGCCATTGCCCGGCTCGTCTGGGATCTGGAGACCCTGGCCGACCTGCGGGACCTGGCGGGGCGCTGGTCGTAATGGCGACCGCGCCCCCACCCTGGGTGACCGCCCCCTACCCGCCAGCGGCGATGCCGGTCAGGCCGGGCTGGGTCATGGCCTCCGGGTTCAGGATACGGTCCAACTCCGCGTCAGACAGGCTGGTGCGCTCCTTCGCCACCTCCCGCACCGTCTTGCCCACCTTGAACGCCTCCTTGGCGATAGCCGCTGCGGTATCGTAGCCCACCACCGGCGCCAGCGCCGTCGCCAGCATCAGCCCCTTCTCCACCATCGCCGGGCCCTGGTCCGTCGCCTGAAGCCCTGCCACACACTGGTCCGCGAAGTTGCGGGAGGCCGCCGCCAGCAACTCGACAGACTGGAGCAGGTTATAGGCGGCCACAGGCATCATGGTGTTCAACTCGAAGAAGCCCCACTGCCCGGACAGCGTCACGGTAAGGTGGTTGCCCATGACCTGGGCGCACACCTGAATCAGGGACTCCGGGATGACCGGGTTGACCTTGCCCGGCATGATGGAGGAGCCGGGCTGCACCTCGGGCAGCAGCAACTCAAAGAGGCCGGCGCGCGGGCCCGTGCCCATCCAGCGGATGTCGTTGGCGATCTTCATGAGGCTGACGCTGATGGTATTGAGCGCGCCGCTGGCCTCTACCACGCCGTCCAGGGTGGCCTGGGCCTGGAAGTGGTTGGTGGTCTCGCGCACCTCCACGCCGTTCATGGCCGCCAGCTTGCGGCACACCCGGTCCGCGAACTCCGGGTGGGTGTTCACGCCCGTGCCCACCGCGGTGCCCCCCAGCGCGACTTCGCTCAGCTCTTCCTGGGCGTGGCGCAGCCGCCGCACCGCCCGCTCCACCTGCCCGGCGTAGCCCTGAAACTCCTGGCCCAGGCGGACGGGCGTGGCGTCCTGGAGGTGGGTGCGGCCGGTCTTGATGATGGGCAGGAACTCCTCAGCCTTGGCCGCCAGGGTCTCGCGCAGGAGCTCCAGCGCGGGGGCCAGGTCCTCCTGGATGGCGGTGAGGGCTGAGAGGTGCATGGCCGTGGGGATCACGTCGTTGGAGGACTGGCCCAGGTTCACATGGTCGTTGGGGTGGACCGGCTTGCGGGAGCCCAGGGGGTTGCCCAGGATCTCGTTGGCCCGGTTGGCGATGACCTCATTGGCGTTCATGTTGGTGGAGGTGCCGGAGCCGGTCTGGAAGATGTCCACTACGAACTCGCTATCGAAGCGGCCATCGGCCACCTCCTGGGCCGCCTGCACAATGGCGTCCGCCAGGCCGGGGTCCAGCAGGCCCAGTTCCCGGTTGACCTGGGCCGCCGCCAGCTTGATTTGGGCCAGCGCCCGGATGAAGCGCCGTGGGAAGCGCAGGTCGCTGATGGGGAAATTGAGGGCTGCCCGCTGGGTGGACGCGCCGTAGTAGGCGGTCGCGGGGACCTGCATCTCCCCCATGGTATCCCGTTCGATGCGGGTGCCGTTCTGGGTCATCTCAGGGACTCCTTTCCTGCCGATATTTACGCCGTTGCCTCAGCGGAAATGCTGACCTTCCAGAAGGTCACGATGATTTCTTCTGGCCGCTCCTCGCGGAGGAGCTTTACCCGCACCGACGGGAACTCGGCCGCCAGTCGAGACGACCAGCACTGCTCCAGCTCGTGGGTCCATTGTCGCTGTATCTGCATATCCGCCGCATAGAGGAAGAGGTGGGTATGGTTGATCTCCCGCTGCACCTCTTCGGGAGGCAGCGTTTGCAGGCGGCGATCGATGAGCGTCGGGTCAAAAGCGCTCTTGCGGAAGAGCATGCCGCGGTATTCCTGAAAAGGTTCAAATAACAAGGCTTCAAATCCCGCGCGGTCCGGCTTCCCAAACTCATCCGCCCTTGCCATTTTCATCTTCCCGGAGCCGGCATGTGCGGTCGAGGAAGGGCCCACGACGACGGATATCGACAGGAGGTGGGCCATGTGTCCGATCCACATGCACATGGTACGACCGCTGGCTCCTTGGGTGGTAGAAGGTCTCAGCCCCCTCGCGCGTGCTCCGCGGCGGGCCGAACTTGCGAGCAAGTACCTCCCTGGCTGCGTCAGCAGAGCAATTACGAAAGAACCGTTGCGGCGTTACCAGGTCGCTCCTCGCCAAACTCCCCGGCTGTGCGAGCTGCCGTATGCGAAACGGCATAGCGTACGGGGAACTTTTTGCCCGGTACGGACGTCTCTAGCTCTTAGTGGGTCGCCCGTTGCCTTTACATCCCCTGGGTGGCGGGCTATGATGGCGCCTGTAACAGCCGGGTCAGCCCGGGCGTTTTGCTCGGCTGATCCTGTGCGAGGAGGGTGGTGTGGCGCGGTTCCTCCCCCTGGCGGTTGCGCTCAGCCTGGCGCTTGGCCTCGCTCACGCCGTCGCAGCGGTCGGCAGCCCCCTGCCCCCACCATCTACCGACGCCGATCCCCTCCCACCCGCGGTATGCGCTCCTCCGGCCAGTTCCTTCCGCATCCTCTCCGCCAACCCGCAGCCCCAGCGCTTCGTGCCCGGCGTCGTCACCGTCAAGCTCCACCCGGAGGCCGCAGGACGCGTGCCCGAACTCCTCCAGGTGCCGGGCGTTCGCGCCCACTGCCCCCTCGGCAACGCCACCACGCACCTGCTCACGGTGCCCATCGGCAGCGAAGAGGCCACCGCCGCCGCCCTGCGCCAGCTGCCCCTGGTGGCGAGCGCCGAGCCTGACTACGTGCGGCGCTTGAGCGTATTACCCAACGATCCCATGATAGGCGCACAATGGGCGCTAAGCAAGATCAATGCGCCCGCGGCCTGGGATATTACCACCGGCAGCAGCGAGGTGATTATCGCCATCCTGGATTCGGGGGTGGACCTGGGACACCCCGACCTGAAAGACAAGCTGGTGGACGGCCATAACTTCGTCCAGAACACCGGCCTCCCCGCCGACGACAACGGCCACGGCACCCACGTGGCGGGCATCGCGGCCGCGGCCGCCAACAACCAGGCGGGCATCGCTGGCGTCTCCTGGGGCGCCCGGATCATGCCGCTGAAGGTCACGGACCGCTTTGGGGCCACCAGCGACAGTGTGCTCGCCAGCGCCATCCGGCACGCCGCGGACCGGGGGGCCAGGATCATCAACATGAGCCTGGGCGGTCCGGAGAACTCGGCGGTGCTGCGGGAGGCCATCGAGTACGCGGCGGGCCGCGGGGCACTGCTGGTGGCCGCGGCGGGCAACTGCTACAGCGGCGGTGAGGGCTGCGGCGGCCAGCGCAACCCGGTGATGTACCCCGCCGCCTACGACCAGGTGGTGGCGGTGGGCGCTACCACCAGCACCGACCAGCGCGCTTCCTACTCCGGGACGGGGGACTACCTGGACCTGATGGCCCCTGGCGGCGACCCCAAGAGTGCGGGCGATACCGACGGCCGCAGTTGGATCCTGAGCACCTATCTGCGGGGCATCTCCTCCAATGGGTACTACGCGCTGGCCGGGACCTCCCAGGCCGCGCCCCACGTCGCCGGACTGGGCGCGCTGGTGTGGTCGGTCGCTCCCCGGCTCACGGCAGTGCAGGTACAGGGCATCCTGGAGCGCACGGCGGTAGACCTCGGCGTGCCGGGGAAAGACCCGCTGTTCGGGGCGGGCCGCATCGACGCGCTGGCCGCGGTGCGCGCGGCGCAGACCTCTGGCGTCCCCACCCCGACGCCCACGCCGTCCCCCACTCCCTCACCCACACCCACACCGCCCCCCGCGCCCAGCCCCTCGGCGACGCCGACGCCGACGACCCCGCCGGTCACGGCGGTCGTGCCCGTCGCCACCGGCGGCGAGGTCCGCCTCGGCAACGTGACGGTCACGCTCCCGCCCGACGTCGTCTCAGGCGAGACCCAGGTCACGGTCCAGTTGGCGCTCTTCACCCCGGTGCTGCCGTCGCCGGAGGGTATGGTCATCGGCAGCACCGCCTTTGACCTCACCCTCCAGGGCGCTGGGGGCACGAGCATCACGCAGCTCGCCCGCCCCATCCGGCTCAGCGTCCGCTATACGGACAGCGACCTGGCCGCGGCTGGCGGCGTCGCCGAGAACGTGGTCATGGGCGTCCTGGACCCGGCGACGGGGCAGTGGCAGCGCGTGCCGACCACGGCCGATGGGGCGGCGCGCACCGTTGGCGCAGAGGTGGGGCACCTGACCAAGTTCACCGTGCTCGCCGTCATCCCGCGGCCCCGGCTCACCCGCCCCGATGATGGCGCGCTCTTCGTTGACCTGGCGCCGCGGCTGGCCTGGAGCAACCCTCCGGGCGCGACCCAGTACCAGATCCAGGTCCTGCCCTTCAACCTGGATGGCCCGGCCATCAACCTCATCCGCAACGCGGAAACCGCCTTCCCGGTGCCCGCGCCGGTCATGGGCCAGGGCAACTACATCCTGCTGCCGGGCATGACCTACACCTGGCGCGTGCGGACCACCACCCTGACCACGCGCCTGGAAGAGCACGCCCCCGGCTGGAGTGCCTGGGAGAGCCGCGCCTTCCGCACCGGCCCGCCCACCAGCGCGACCATCCGGCCGGTCAGCCCCGCGAACGGCGCCCAGGTCAGCGGACTGACCCCCGCGCTGACCTGGGACAACCTGAACCCGGCCATCTTCTACTACGAGGTCCAGGTGAGCCGGGACCCCACCTTTGAGACCCATCCCGTCCGGGGAACCATGCCGGTGTACTGGAACCTGGTCCACGGCGGTGAGACCACGCCGCTGAATACCTACACCGTGCCCGCGGCCTTCGCCCTGGAGCCTGCGACGCGCTACTCCTGGCGGGTCCGCCCCCGCGTCCAGGGCGACGGCGTGCCGGTGGCCTGGTCCGAGACCTGGAGTTTCCAGACCCCCTGACCTGCGCTCGTACTGCGGCGTTATAGCTGGTGTCAGATTTTTCACCCACGCGGGGGTGTCATCATGGCCGTGCTATCCGTCGAGCGCTTGAAGGGCATGGACCTCTATGACCGAGAGAACGAGCGGGTCGGGAACATCGTTGATGTGGTCGTCGATCCCGACGACGGCGGTATCCGCTATGTCGTAGCCAGCACGGGCGGCGCCCTGGCCGCTCTTGGCATCCAGGATAGGCTCTTCGCCATTCCTTTCGAGGTGTTGACCATCGGCGCGGACCGGGCCCAGGTGCAGGCGCCCCGTGCGCGGCTCAAGGATGCGCCGTCCTTCAGCCCGTCCCAGCCGCCTCCGTTCACCCGGGAGTATGAGCGCACGCTGTGCGAGTTCTGGGGCCTGCGGCCCTCCTGGGAGCAGCCCGGCTACCGCCTGCGGGAACGGCGGGCCGGCGACCTGATGGACCGCGAGGCTCCGACCGTGCGGCCTGATACCCCGGTGGAGGAGGTAGCCCATGCCCTGGCCCGCGCTGGGAACCTGGCGGTGCCGGTGGTCGATGCGCAGGGCCGCTACCTGGGCCTCATTACCGCGCCGCAGTTGACCGAGCAGGTCGTGACCGGCGGCCGGATCCCGGAGCGGCGCCACAAGGAGGCTCACCTCCGCCCGGAGGAAGCCGAGGCCGTGGAAGAGGTGCTGGCGCGGGACCTGCTCGTTGGCCCTGAAGCGCGTGAGGCGGCCAGGGAGTGGGAGGAGTGGGAAGACAAGCCCACGATCGGGGAGCCCTACGTTGCCCACGCGCCGGAGCGGACCGAGCGGCCGCGACCAAAAGAGCAGCGCCCCACCCAGGGGGAAGAGGAGCGTCCCGCAGCCTAGTACCGGACCAGGAGACCTCTTCGACATGGGCAACCGGTAGGGGCGCATGGCCATGCGCCCCTACCAC
>JACQUQ010000083.1 GCA_016210175.1 Chloroflexota bacterium
ACTCCGCTTGGTGCTCCAACACCAACCGCACCGCTCGCTCTCGTACCTCCGTCGGATACCGTCCCGGTCGTGTCATGGCCGCCCCCTCTCTCAAGGATTATAGCCTCCACTTTTCCCGGAGCGGTTCAGCACGTGCGAGCAAGGCTCGATGCACTCATGGAGCTTGCCGAGGATCGCCTGATCAGCAAACGGGAGTTCGCCGAACGACGGGTGCGCTTGCAGGATGAACTTACTCGCTTGGATGGCGAGTTGGCGACGATTGACAATGAGGTTGCGGCGGCCGCAGCCTCGGCCATCGACCTGGAAGGGACGCTTGGTAGCCTGCGACACTTGGGCGACGTCTACGACGAGCTGGAGGACACTACCGATCGGCGCCGACTTCTGGCGAGTTGCCTGAATCGGGTGGTCGTGCGGCCGGGTGCGTTGGACTTGCACGTCGTCGCCCATCCCGCGATTCAAGCTTCAGTTCAGTCGAGTGGGCGGGCCGAAAAAGTTTCCGCAAAATTTCAGTTTGCGGCCGTGGGCAGTGCCCTCAGAGGCCCAAATGGGGCCGAAAAAGGGGGCGAATTCCCGGCCAACTTCAGCGATGGAGGGTCGAAATGGTTAGGTGTTGGCCCACGCACGGGTGTCCGTGCCAGTCAGGACTACACTCAGATTCGGAAAGCGGTACTCGATAACCACCTTGGCCGTCTTCTTCCCGTGCTCGTCCACTGTGGTATGGACCACGATGCGCTTGACCAGCAGGCGCACGATCTCCCGCCGCTGCTCGAAGCTGAGCCCGGCGTCCAGCCGCCGCTGCAACTCCTCCAGCAGGTCCGCCGTCACCGGTGGCCCGTCGTTCTCATCCTCCGCCCGCAGGTCCGCCAGCCGCTTTGCGGCCGCCGTCCGTCGCCGGTCGATGTCGGCCAGGAAGGCGTCCAGTTCGCCCTCCTCGATGCGGCCCTTGATATGCAGGTCCAGCACCCGCTGCCGCTCCTGGGGCAGTTCGACGAGCAGCTGCTCCAGGGCCGTCCGCTCAGCCTCGGCCACCGCGTCTTTCTGGTCCTGCATGCCGTCCAACTCCAGGACCAGGGCGCCCGGGTCCCGCAGCCAGCGTTCCACGTCGCCCCACACCAGCGGCTCCAGCCACTGCCGTTTGATGGACTTGCTGGGGCAAGGACCCTGCACCGGTCCGCGCTCCACAATCTGCCCGTTGCACCGGTACCAGATTTCGCCGGCCGAGCAGTAGTGCAGGCCGCAGATGCCGCACACAATGATGCCCCGCAGGAGGTGCGGGTGCTTCGCTTCCCGAGTGATGAGGCGGTGGGCCCTCAGCGTATCCTGGGCTGCCTGCCACACCTCCTGGGAGACCAAGGGATCGACCGGAGCAGAGATGACTTCCCGGCCTTTCTTGGTCGAGCGCCGCCCGTACTGCAACTCGCCGCGGTAGACGGGGTTGGTCACCAGATTGCGGACGTGACCGGGACGCCACAGCCCCTGAGTGTGTTTGCCCCGGATGCCCCGGCCATCCCGCTGGTAGGCGGTGGGCACCCCCAAGTCGTTGAGGTGGTGAGCGATGCGTCGGCAGCTCCAGCCCTCATAGGCCAGCCAGTGGTAGATCTGGCGGATGAGGCCCGCTTCGGTCCAGGCGCCCCAGATGACCTGCTGGTCGTTGGGGACTAGGCGGGCGGTCTGCTTGCGGCCCTCGACCCGGTAGCCGCGGGGGACGATGCCGCCGCAGTAACGTCCCTCCTGGGCCGCACGGTTCATGCCGTCAGCCGAGCGGGCCAGAAAGGTGCGGCGCTCTTGGGCATTCATGACGACGTGGATGGAGTACATGAAGAGGTCCGTGTTGCCCTCGGTCACGGAGAATACGGTAATGCCCAGGCGCTCGAAGCTCTTCCAGATGACTAGGGGATCGACCTCATCCCGCCCCAGGCGGTCGTAGCGGTAGACCCAGACCTCATCGAAGCGGCCCTGCGCGGCATCCCGCATGAGCTGGTGCCCTGCGGGGCGCTGCGTCATGGGGATGGTGCCGGAGACGCCGTCGTCGACGTACCGTTCCACCAGCACGACATTCGGCTCGGCCTCCAGGCGCCGCTCCAGCGCCCCCCGCTGGGTCTTGATCGTCTGGCGCTCCCGCTGATCCTCTGAACTCACCCGCTCGTAGGTGGCCACTCGCCGCAGGCGTACTTCCTGCCCGTCCACTGATTACTCCTCCTTCCAGTACTTTCTTGGTCCGGGGATTCCCATCGCCACCCGGAGGGCGGCGACCATAGCATCCCGGTCAGGTGCGTATACACGCTCTACCGGCGGGGAGTAGTCAAGTCGCCTACGTGCCTGTGTCTGCCTGCCGCCGCCCTGCTGGTGCATAACAAAAACCTCCGGGGAGGCCGGTCCTGGCAGACCAGTCCCCGGAGGTTGCGATTCCTTCGCTGTGGCAGCGGAGGGGAGCCTCAGGGTAGTGCCTTCCCAGGCCGGACCTCAGTGGTCTTCGCCTGGTAGGGCGCGAGAAAATTTCGGACTTTGGGAGAATCGTTCTCGCGAAGGTGCCGTAGCGGTCAGGGGAGCCAAGAAATCGGGCGGTCGGGCTCGTAGGTGAAGCCACCGCGGGTCTTGACGGCGTGCTCAAGGAAGAGCGCCAAGACCGGGTTGTGTTCGCCAATCTTGTTCCGGGCGTAGGAGATAGCCTTAGCGACGCTCGCCCGCAGTTTTCCGTGCTCGGACGTCATGCGCCTGGGTTGCTTTCCCAGACCCATCGCTGAACGTAGGTGGCGCTGGAGCGCCTGCAGCTCGGCAAGTTCGGAGCTATTGAGCGTACCCCAGGAACGTTTGCTCTGGAGGACCGCGATGCGCTGCTGGATCTGCTTCACGGCTTCCTCATCCAGCACGGGTCCCTCCGCTTCGTGCCAGGTGCGCAAGCCTGCCGCGCTCGCTTCGCTTCCGGTCACGGTCTCTGCGATTTCTGCTCCCGCGAGCGATACCAATTCTTCGGGGCGGAAGGTATGCATCGGATTACGGAGCAGAACGGCGAGGTACCCCAGGCCGACGAGGTGCGGAATCGTATCCTCGACACCGTCGTAGCGGATGAACCAGGCCCCGCCCGAACGGCGCATGATGCACTTAGCGTCCTCATGACCGGCGGGTACTGACGCCGCAGGTCCTCCGCGGAGTGCATCGCGCCTGATCGCAAGTCCGGCATCACCCAACGAAAGGACGGCTGGCAAGTGCATCGTTGGCACTGGCCAAGTCGCGTCCCGCACGGGAGGTGGCGAGAGCGACAGGGCCCATGCATCACCCACTGCGACTGCTAGGCCGAGCTGGCGCAGCAGGTCGGCCCCGTCACCCCAGGCGATGCCCCGCACCAACAGCAGTGCGCCGGACTCGCCCTGGAGATCCACTTGGCCCAGATGCCAGATGCGGCCCTGAGTGAGCTCCCGAGGCGTTACCTCCGTTCGCGGTAGTCGTGCCAGGGCTCCGGCCAGACCGACCAGGCTTACCTGGTAGCGCCTGAGCCGTGCTGGCATCACACGCTGCAGACCGAAGGTCGGGCACCGGATGTACGCCCGTGGCTCGCCTCCGTTCTCGGCGGAAGCCCAAATGGGCAGTTCCCAGTGGTCGTCGTCGCAGGCGTCGCAGTGGACGGATGTAGCCGGAGCTGCGGACGCCAGGAGGCCACACTCCGTCACCAACTCGAGGGCCCCCGACGGCCAGGCCGCTACCTCATCCTGGTCGACCAGCGAGGCTTCCTCGTCCCGCGCATCAGCACGCTGCAGCAGGTCCAACAGGACGTCGGTGAGGGTCATGCCGCCGAGGCCGTGTCCGACCGACGTTCCAGTCCAGAGGCCAGCAGCATTTGGCGCAGGAGCGCGTCCACGCCCTCGTGATCCAGGTTGCAGCCGTTGGGATACGTCAGGCGGAAGGTCCTCGGGCGCGGCCCAGAGCGTCCCATCCGCTCGAAGCGGACCTGGATCTCTGCCTGGGTGACGTGGAACTCCTGGAGTGAGACTTTCCGCTGCTCATCCGACAGCCCGGGCGGGTCGCCCGCAGCGCTGGTCTCCAGTACCTGCTCCAGGAAGTCGTACATCGCATGGGGCCTGTGGCTGGTGTCGGCACTGAATATCAGGTGGCGCTTGGTGCCGGTCGCGGCAGATAGCCGCAGGGATTTCACCACCACGTCGCGGATACCCCACGAGGGGTCGTACACAAACTGGAAGGTCCGGCGCTTCAGGAGGTCGAGCTGGTACACCCGCCCGCGCTCATCCAACTGGAGGTCAAGCCCAAGGATCACGAATGCGAAGCGGTGTTGGAGCTCATGGATGGCCTGCTTCGGCCCATGGTAGTAGACGTCCAGTGCCCCCTGGGATGGCGTGTGGACGAACACGACCTCAAACGCTGGTCGGCGCACGCGCCGGTACATGCCGGAGTCGCTGAACTCCAGGTCAGCCGTGCCGTAGTCTTCGATGTAGGCGAACCAGTAGTGCCTCCCCGAGCGCTGGGAATGCTCAACAACGCAGGATTGGCCTCTTCCTTCCGTCTGGAGGAAATAGGACTGGACGGCCATGCGCAGGTCCTCGAGACGTGCGGGGCTCAGGTCGGGAGCCGCGAGGGGGAGGTCTCGGGTGCGGATCCAGTAGCGCTCGGACAGCTGGTCGGCCTGTAGGAAATGGAGACATGCTTGGAAGAGTTCGGGGCGCTCCAAGAAGAGCCAGCAAGCCCGGTCGTGGTACCCGCCCATCAGGGCAAAGATGGCCATCAGGTCTGGGGTCTCCTGCAGAGCGATCTGCTGGCCTCCCCTGCAGGCGAGCTCGGTAATGGCTTGGAAATCGGTCTCCACTCGGCTGCGTTGTTCTGGTGGCGGCCCCTGGATGGCAGCGTACAAGTCGTCAACGTCGGTCTCCGCCCGGTCCCAGAAGGGGAAATCCGCCAGCATCCCCCGCTGCTGGAAGTACTGCTGCAGGAGAGCATTGGAGACGAAGCGAAGAAAGTACTTGGGCGCGTACTGGGGAGCCATGTCACCTCCCGGAAGGGACCCGCAGTCGGGCTACCGAAGTTCAAGACGTCTGGGACTGAGCGTGTAGAAGTCAGCAGCCGTGGCGGACGATGCCGGAGAGTCGGGGGCACGCCGAGCGCTGAGAGCAGACGGCGCCGGGCACAGGGGAGAAGCTGGGCGCGCCCGTCACATCAGGCAGTGGCTGCGGTGGTAGGCCCTAGGCAGTACCTTCTAGGGACATGGTGCGTCGCGATGCACGGGGATAAGTAGCCACAAACGATTATATGCAACAGCGGTTACGCTTGTCCAGACCAGAATTGGGCCAGATGTAGGGGGCTATGCGTCCGGCAGTGCCAGATATGGTAATTCCACGCCCGGCAATTGTGGGATGGAATTGGGTCTTCGCCGTCTTCCGAATAAGGGGGAAGGGGGCTAGCCGAAACTTGAGGCCACATTCCTCAGCACCGCTCCACGGCTCTATGACCACGGCGCCGGAGGGCCAAGGCCGCGACGCCGCGTTGAACATTCGTGCGTTCCCCGTCTACAGCCCGATTGCTGCGGCCACCTTGTCCCAACTCCGGTCCTGCTGACCCTCCAGGCGGCGCAGGTACACCGTCGTGACCCCAAGGTTGCTGTGGTCCAGGAACCGGGACACCTCCTCCACGCTCTCTCCTGCGTCCCGCCGCAGCTTGGCCGCGGTGTGACGGAACACGTGGACCCCGCTGAGGGGGAGCCCGGCCGCCCGCAGGTACTTGCGCAGGTTGCCGTAGAAGGTTCCGCTGGTCAGTCCCTTGGTCCCGCTGTGGCTGGGCCAGAGCGGTGCCTCCGGCGTCAGGTCTTCGAACCTCCGACCCCAGGCGCCGAGCATGCGCTCGATGGCCTCCACGGCCGGACGCGGGAGTTCGCGCCTGCCGGTCTTCCCGCCTTTGCCGCAGTAGCGGTAGAAGACCGTCCCGCCCTCGCGGTCCAGGTCGCCGGCCTTCAGGCTCAGCACCTCGGTCCGCCGCCGTCCGGTGAACACCAGGGTGAGGATGATGGCCCGGTCCCGCAGGCCCGCCTTGGTCTCCGGGACCACTGCCAGGAGTTGCTTCACGTCCTCGCCGGTAAGGCCCCTGGGCGTGCTCTCCCGCGCCTTGGGGCGTTCCAGCCGGTCGCAGGGGTTGGTGTGCACCAGGTCCATGCGGATGAGGAAGCGATAGAAAGAGGAGAGGCAGGCGATGCGGGCACCGACGGTGGTGCTGGAGGGAGCCTTGCCGGAGAGGCCGGGTGAGTGGGCCCAGGTGAACACCTCGCTGCTGATGACCCGGTCCGGGGGCTTGCCAAGGGAGCCGAAGAAGTGGGTGAGCATTCCGGAGTAGCCCTGGACGGTCCGCAGGGAGCCGGACCGTTTGTGCTTCTCGGACAGGAAGGCGTAGAGGGCCTTTTCCCAGGGGCTTGCATCGTCGCGGTATACTAGCAAAGCAGAGGCATTCACGGGC
>JACQUQ010000084.1 GCA_016210175.1 Chloroflexota bacterium
GCCTGGAAGAGCGCCTAGTGGGTGCGGGGCCTGGAGTTCCTGGCCCAGGATGTGCGGGGTTTCTGGGAGCGCTACGGCTACCACAACCACGGCGACCCCTGGACCGAGGAGCGCTACTCCTGGCAGGAGACCGACTGAGCGCAGCGGGCTGAGGTGCGCCCCCGCCGCCCCACACGCTCCTTAGCCCGCATCGCCCAGCCCTGGTGCTCTGTCATTCGTGCATGGCTGACTGCCGGCCGGAAGCCCAGGCCTTCCGGGGGAAGCCCAGGCCCGTCGTTCACGGCGGCGATGGGTTCCATTATTACATTGCGACCTTGACCGCCTACTGGTCCTACACCGACTTCGGGAGACGGCCGCGTGAACCGAGTGAGCGACCTGTACGCCCTCCAAGAGATCGATCTGGAGATCGCGGACCAGCGCGCCGCCCTGGAGCGCATCGAGGCCCAGATGGGGGCCAGTGCGGAGGTGGCCGCGCGGCGCGCCGAATGGGAGGCGAACCAGGCGCGCCTGGAGGAACTGGAAGCCACACAGCGGGACCTCGATCTCCAGGCGCGGGAGCAGCGGGAGCACGTCGCGGGCGTTGAGAAGAAGCTCTACAGCGGTGCGGTGACCAACCCCCGGGAACTGGTGGACCTGCAACAGGACCTGGACCAGTTGCGGGGCGCCCTGGGACGCATCGAGGACCGGTTGCTGGAGGTGATGGCCGCAGCGGAGGCGCTCCAGGCAACGGTGCGGGTCCAGGCGGCCGAGGTGCAGGCCGCCGAGCGGGAGTGGCAGGACCTCCAGGAGCGTCTGACGCGGGAGCAGGCCGCGTTGACCGCGGCCCTCGCCGCGCTCAGCGCCCGGCGGGAGGCGGCCGCAGCGCAGGTCCGCCCGCAAGACCTGGCCCTATACCAGGCCGTGGCCCAGGCCAGGCAGGGGCGTGCGATGGCACGGGCGGAGCGGGGCACCTGCCTGGGATGCCGCATCAGCCAGCCCTCCAGCCTCTTGCAGCGGGCACGGGCCGGGGAACTGGTGCAGTGTACGAGCTGCCAGCGCATCCTGTATGTGGGGTAGCGTGTGGACGCCGTGGGCTACTTCTCCGTCGCTGCCGTCCCCGACGTGGCGGGCCTCCGCTCCCAGGAAGCCTGCTTCTACCGGTACTGTGATACCGCCGGGTTGCGGCCCCTGGCCACCTTCTCCGACCAGGGACCGGAGCCGCGCCCCGGCTTCACCCGCCTGGTGCGGTTCCTGGAGCGCGCGAAACCCGGCATCACCGTGGCGCTGACGTGTCTGGAGCGCCTGGGTGGCTCCCCGCTGGAGATCGCCGGCCGCCTCCTGGAGATCGAGACCCTGGGCGCTCGGCTGCACGCCATCGACGATGATCTCGCCGATCCCCTCACAGCGCTCCTGGTCGCCGGCAGCGCCCGCAAGCCGGCCGTCCGGCAAGACAAAGCCCGCCAGCAGCTCCAGCAGAAGGCGATGCAGGCCCACGGGCTGGGCAAGCCCCCCTTCGGCTACCGCATCGGCCCCGATAGCCGCTTCGCGGTGGTGCCGGAGGAAGCGACGATGGTGCAGCTTATCTATCGGCTGTACCTCCAGGAGCGCATGGGGCTGCGGCTGATCGCCGGGCACCTCAACGAGCGGGGCTTGACCACCCGCCGCGGGGCGCGCTGGAGCGTGGTAACGGTGCGGGATATCCTCCGCAACCCGGTGTACCAGGGGACCTATAGCCGGTTCGGGGTGCTGGTCTCCGGGAGCCATCCGCCTCTCGTCTCCCGCGAAACCTTCCGGCGTGCCCAGGAGCGGCGCAAGGCGGCGACGCCGGAGCGGCAGCCCGCCGTGGAGGTCCACTTTGCCTTATCGGGCCTGGTGTACTGCGGATACTGCGGTAGCCGCATGGTCGGCGCGACCCGTCGCCAGGCCTGGCTCCGCAAAGACCGCACCCAGGTACGGGCCGTGTACCGCTACTACCGCTGTGGCTCGCGGGTGAACCAGAGCGTCTGCGGCTACCACACCCACCGGGCCGATGACCTGGAGGCCGCGGTGGCGGGGGACGTGGCCGCGTACCTGGCCGGTCCGGAGGCGGCGACCGCAGCGCGGTTCCACCTCGCCCGCGCGCGGGCGCTGCGGGATGGCCTGCTGGCTCGCGTGAAGGATGCGCTGGCGGGCCGCATGGAGGGCGACGCGCTGCGCCAGGTGGCGGGCGAATTGCTCAGCACGGCGCGCGCCGCCGAACGCGCTGCCGCCCACCCGACGCCTTCTCGCCCGGAGCCGCCGGGCGATGCGGGGCTGCCCCCCTGGCTTGGCGCCAGCCCCGGAGCCCAGCGAGCGGTGTTGCAGGGGCTGGTGCAACGGGTGGTAGTCTTCGATGATCATTGGGAAACGGAGGTACGAGACCCGCTTGAGCACAACCAGCCATAACGCTACACCGGACAAAGTGTACCTGTATGCGGATGGCGCCGCGCGAGGGAACCCCGGTCCCGCCGCTATCGGTGCGGTCATCCGCAATGGCGCGGGGAACGTCCTCGCCGAAGTCTCCCAGGCCATTGGGGTGGGAACCAACAATCAGGCCGAGTACCGGGCGCTCATCGCCGGACTGGAGGCCGCGGCCCACCTGGGAGCCCAGGAGATCGCCATCCGCATGGACTCCGAACTGGTGGTGCGGCAGCTTCAGGGCCGGTACCGGGTCCGGCATCCCGGCTTGATCCCGCTGAACGAGCAGGTGCGGCGGCTACTGACCCACTTTGCGCACGTGGAGGTCGCCCACGTGCCCCGCGAGCAGAACCGGGAGGCCGACGCGCTCGCCAACCGTGCCCTGGACGCCTGGCTGAAGTGAGGTAGTCCCTGGCTTGCGGCCCGCGCAAGAAGAGACCGCATTTGAGGCAAAACTTCTGCTCTGATGAGCTCTGCCCAGCGCAGTTGGGACACTTCGTGCGTCAACTCCTCCTCGGTGACCTGCTCCACCATCCGCTACGGAGCATGACCAGAATCAACAGTGGAACAGCAAGACGGATGATAGCATACTCAACCGCTGTCGCGCGCGGTGACAACGCGCGCGACGGATCAAGAGGGAAGTTGCCGGATCCGGCGGTCGAGCACTATTGGGCCGACGGCGACAGCGCGACGGCAGATGTGCTATCCTAGAAGCGCTACGCAACGCACGAGCAGGTGTGCGCAGCGATGTTGCGTGGAGGGAGGGCAGATGATTAGTCCCGGAGATCTCAAAAAAGGTATTACTATCGAGTTAGACGGTACGCCCTACCAGGTCCTCGACTACCAGCATATCAAGATGGGCCGTGGCTCCGCCCAGATACGGCTGCGCCTGAAGGACGTCAAAGAGGGTCACATCATTGAGCGCACCTTCCAGGCCAGTGAGAAGTGGCCCCGCGCTCGGTTAGACCGGCGCCCCGTCCAGTTCCTGTACCGGGACGGTGAGAGCTTCCATTTTATGGACCAGGAAAACTACGAGCAGTTCGAGCTGCACGAGAGCCAGGTGGGTGACACCAGCAGCTACCTGGTGGATGGCATGACGGCCGAAGTTCTGCTGTACAACGATGAGCCTATCGGCGTGGAACTCCCCCTGAACGTCACCCTCAAGGTGGTCGAGACGACGCCCGGCTTCCGGGGCGACACCGCCCAGGGCGGCACCAAGCCCGCCACGTTGGAGACCGGCCTGGTGGTCAACGTTCCCCTCTTTGTCAACGAGGGCGACACTATCCGCGTGGATACCCGAGATGGGAGCTACATCGAGCGAGTGTAACGCCAGGGTCCGTTGCCCCGCACGCGGTGCGGTCACGGGCGCTGAGCGTGACCGTGGAACCACGGGCAGGAGGGCACCAGGCGCCCGCACCCAGCGCACGCGCCGATGGTGCGCTGGGTGCCCCATGTGGAGGAAGCGAGCCCAACGCCATGCTGGACACCAACCCCTGGGCCAAGGCGCTCATCATCCTGCTGGTGCTCATCGCCGGGCTGTACCTGGGAGGGATGGTCTGGCAGATCGGGAACCGCTTTGCCGACACTATCCTCCTGTTCCTGCTGGCCTGGTTCCTGGCCTTTGTGCTGCGCCCGGTCGCCCGCGTCCTGGCCGTTTGGGGCCTGCCGTGGACCGCAGCGGTGGCGGCCGTCTACCTCGGATTGTTCGTGGTCTTCATCCTGGGCATCTCCTTGCTCTTGCCGGCAACCGTCAGCCAGTTCCAGCAGTTGGCCGACGCCTTGCCCGGCTATCTCCAGGAGTTCCCCCGCTACATCGCCGACCTGGAAGCGCTCCTGGCCGAGCGGGACATCCACGTCAACCTGGAAGACATTGCCCAGAGCCAGGAACTGCTGGACCTCAGCCGGCGTGTGGGGAGTATCGCGGCTGAGAACGCCCTGGTCCTGGCCCAGGCGGTAGCCACGCTGACCTTTAACGCGGTGATGGTGCTGTTCCTCTCCTTTTACATCATGCTGGATGGGGACCGTATCGCCCACCGTGTCCTGGACGTGCTGCCCGCTCGCTACCACCAGGTGCTGCACCACCTGGCCCACAGCATTGACCGCAGCTTTGGCGGCTATGTGCGGGGGGCCGCCGTGGTGTCCGCCATCTACGGCGTCGGCATCGCGCTCCTGATGACCTCGCAGGGCCTCTCGTATGTGATGCCGGTCAGCGCGATGGCGGGCGCGTTCATGGCGATCCCGCTGGTCGGGGGCATCCTGGCCTTCCTGCCGCCGGTGGCCATCGCGGCCTTCAAGGGCTCCCTGGGGACCCTGGTCATCGTGCTGGTGGTCTCGCTGGTGTTCCAGCAGATCATCTTGAACGTGGTGCAGCCCAAGGTCATGGGCGACAGCCTGGGCATCCACCCCCTGGTGATTTTCCTGGCCATCCTGCTGGGGGCCCGCGAGGCCGGCTTCTGGGGACTGGTGTTCGCGGTGCCGGTGGCGGCGGTCCTGAACTCCATGGCCGTTTTCATCTACGAGCAACTCACGGGCAAAGCGCTCCACGCACCCGCGCTGGCGGAGGAGATCCCGGCGTTGGACGAGCCGGAGGTCCTCGCATCCGGCAGCCAGAGCACCCCTGCGCCCAGTGGGCCGGCCACGCCGTGAGCGGGACCACCCCGCGGCCGGCGTGTGGCGCCCACACGCCGCGTCGGCGCTGTGCTGCCCGCGCCGGTGCCGGGAGCAGGAGGTGGTATGAAGGTCCGTAAGGCCGTGGTGTTGGCGGCAGGGTGGGGAACGCGCTTTCTTCCAGTGACCAAAGCCGTGCCCAAAGAGCTGCTGCCGGTGGTGGACAAGCCGGTCGTCCACTACGTCATGGAGGAGATCGTTGCCGCGGGCATCACCATCATCATCCTGGTGACGGCCCAGGGCAAGCACGCGGTGGAGAACTACTTTGACCGGGCGGCGGAGCTCGAGCGCGTGCTGGCGGAGCGGAACCAGACCGACCTGCTGCGCCTGGCCCAGAGTCCGACCGGGCTGGCCCAGATCTCCTACGTGCGCCAGCGGGAGCAACTGGGCATCGGCCACGCCGTCCTGACCGCCGAACCCTTCGTCGGCGAGGAGCCTTTTGCCCTGGTCTTCCCCGACGACATCATCGTGGGCGGGCAAGGCCCGGCCATCGGCGAACTCGTGAGCGTCTACGAGCAACAGGGGGGATCGGTGGTGGCGGTGGAACGGGTGCCCAGCGACCAGATCCGGCGCTACGGCATCGTGGATGTCGCCCCACTGGGAGAGCGGGTCTACCGGGCGCGCAACTTAGTAGAGAAGCCCGAACCCGAGGAAGCGCCGTCAGACCTGGGGATCGTGGGGCGCTACGTGCTGACGCCCAGCATCTTCGATGCCATCCGGGCCACGCCGAAAGGGAAGGGCGGCGAGATCCAGATTACCGACGCCCTGCAGCGGCTGGCCCACCGGGAGGGCGTGTACGCCTGTGAGTTCACCGGGGAGCGCTATGACACGGGTACCCCGCTAGGCCTGCTGAAGGCGAGCATCGCGCTGGGCCTCCAGCGCCCGGACCTGGGGAAAGACCTGCGGGAGTACCTGAAGGGGCTGGAACTGTGAGCAGGCTGGCATAAGAGGGCGCTGGGAAACACCTCACTCCCTGGCCCCCTTCCCCCCAAGGGAAGGGGGAGCACCCCGCGCCCCTTCCCGCGCCGGGGAGGGGCAGCCCGTCGCAGGCGGGCGGGGAGAGTTCCGTCCTCACCTCCCACCTGGCACCAGTCCTGGGTCACACCTGGCCCGGCTTGCTGCGGGGGAGAGGAAACTGTTACAGTGGTAGCAGCAGAGCATGCCGTGGAGACAGGAACGGCACTCCCCCTTCCTTCAGCCAGGGTGTGCCGGCCGACGCAAAGACGCCCCAGAGCGTTACACCAAGAGAGTAGATCATGCGCGATGAAGGAGTTGGTTTCCTATGCCGATGGTAGAAGTACACACTCGCCTGGAAGAGTTGCGGATGCGTATCGCTGACCTGCTGGTGCGTCTTTGACGTCCCTGGCAAAGAGCAGGCGATCGCCCAGCTAGAAGCGCAGGCCGCGCGGCCCGACTTCTGGGACGATCCCCAGGAAGCACAACGGGTGATGCGCCGCATCGCCGACATCCGTGCCCAGGTGGAGCCCTGGCAGGCGGTGGACCGGGAGAGCGCGGAGTTGGCCGACCTCGCCGACCTGGCGGTGCAAGAGGGGGATGTCTCCCTGGAGCAGGACCTCGAAGCGCAGGGGGAAGCGCTGGCCCGGCGGGTGGATGACCTGGAGCTTCAGCTTGCCCTGAGCGGTGAGTACGACCGGAGCAACGCGGTGCTGGCGATCCACGCCGGGGCCGGTGGCACGGAGGCCCAGGACTGGGCACAAATGCTGCTCCGCATGTACCTGCGCTACGCTGAGCTACGGGGGTGGCACGCCGAGGTGGTGGACCTGTCGCCGGGAGAGGAAGCCGGCATCAAGAGCGCCACGGTGGAGATCAGCGGCTCCTCCGCCTACGGCTACCTGAAGTCGGAGAAGGGCGTCCATCGGCTGGTCCGCATCTCCCCGTACGACGCCGACCACGCTCGCCATACCTCCTTCGCCCTGGTGGAGGTCATGCCGGAGGTGGAGGACGACGTGGCGGTGGAGATCAAGCTCGAAGACCTCCGTATTGACGTGTACCGGTCGGCGGGGGCCGGCGGCCAGAACGTCCAGAAGACCAGCACCGCGGTGCGCCTGACGCACCTGCCAACCGGGATCGTGGTGAGTTGCCAGAACGAGCGCTCGCAGATCCAGAACAAGGAAGTGGCGCTGCGCATTCTCAAGGCCCGGATCGTGGAACTGGAGCTTCAGAAGCGGGCCGAGGAGCAAGCCCGGCTCAAGGGGCAGCACGTCAGCGCCGGGTGGGGCAACCAGATTCGGAGCTATGTGCTCCATCCCTACCGGATGGTCAAGGACCTGCGCACCGGGTACGAGACCGCGAACACCGATGCCGTGCTCAATGGCGAGCTCGGCGAGGTGATCCAGGCGTATCTCAAATCCACCCTGGGAGAACCCAAGGCATGAGCAGGCGCACCCGACCGCACCAGAGGGCAGAGGGGAACGTCCTGAGGGCTGCGCCCCCCCGCAGTGCCGCGCGCCCTGCGCAGTCCGCAGCCCTCAGTCCCCTGGTATCCCCGACCAGCCGCCTGGCCGAACGGCTTGGCCCCCAAGCCCGGTTCCTGCTCTTCCGCTTGCTGCCGTTCCTGGTCATGGCGGGCGCGCTCCTGGCGCTGCTCGCCTCCTCGGGCAGCGCGCAAGAGGCCATCCGCGTCCAAACGGCCGCGGTGGATAACCGCTGGCCACGGGAGTTGGCCTTCCAGATCACGGCCAGCAGCGAGGCGGCAACGATTACCGAGATCACGGTGCTGCTCCAGGTGGGCAGCGGGAGTTCTTCCCAGCGGGGGAGGGTGGCGTTCGAGCCGGGGCGGACGGTCCAGGGCGAGTACGTTATGCGGACCCGCGGCACCTCGTACGTGCCGCCGGGCACTGACATCGAGTACGCCTTTGAGATTGTGGATGCCGCGGGCAACCGGCTCACGACCCCCACGGCCCGGATGATGTACCTGGATCCGCGGTTCACCTGGGACTTCCTGAAGAGCAGCAGCGCGCCCGCCACCGCCTGGTACTACGGGAATGGGGCAGGGATGGCGCGGACCTCGCTGAAAGCGGTGGAAGACGCCACCCGCAAGCTGGAGCGGGCGGGACTGACCATCGCCCGGCCCTTCAAGCTGATCCTCTACAATACCCGCGAGCACTGGCGGGACGCCCAGAATACCCGGAGCGAGACCCAGGAGCGGGAGCTGATTCTCCTGGGCACCGCCCACGCCGACCATGACCTGGTGCTGGTCCTCGCGGACCCCGCGTTTGGGGATGTGGCCGGGACGGCGGCCCACGAGTTCACCCACCTGCTGGTGAACTCGGCTGCCGGGAACCTGGTGCCCGCCTGGCTGAACGAAGGGCTGGCGGTCTACGGACAGCCCTCGGTGGAGGGGAGCTACCTGTCGTTTCTGGAGACGGCCATCCGTCAGAACCGGCTCCCCCCGTTGCGCGGCCTGGCAAGCCTGCCGGGGCGGCCCGCGGACAACATTGCGGGCTACGGCCAGGCGTACAGCGTAGTGACGTATCTCATTGATACCCACGGGCCGGACAAGATGCGCTCGCTGCTGCAAGCCATCAAGGAAGGGCAGGCGATCGACGCAGCCTTGCAGCAGGTCTACGGCCTGGAGCAGGACAGCCTGGATGCCAGGTGGCGGGAGAGCGTGGGGGCCCCGCCGCGCCAGTACGACTTCAGCGCCCCAACGCCCATTGCCGTCCCGAGCGTCCCCCCCATGACCATGCCCCAGTCGCCGGGAAGCCCGGCCCAGAGCGAGCCGGGTGTGGGAGAGGCCGCCGGCGTTGCCGCATCCAACCCCGCTGGCGCGTTCATGCTGGTGGGTGTGGGGCTGATCGTGGTGAGCCTGCTGGCGGCAGCGGGGCTGACCGCAGCGCACCTGTTCCGCCGCCGGACGTGACGTCGCTGGCCTGGGCAAGGGCAAGCATGACACACCCCGAATTTTCATGGGCAACCGTGGAAAGACGGGGTGTGCGTGTTCCAGGGCGCGATGAGCGCAGCACCGAGGCGGTAGCGGCAGCACCAGGCGGGGGGTGTCATGCTCCAGGGCTATCCCGCAAACCACGGCTGAAGTGCAAGGGGTTCAGTCTTCAAGGACGATGTCGCCGCTCTGGCCCCCGCTTTTGCGTACTAGCCGCACCCCTTCGATGCGCATGGCCCGGTCTACCGCCTTGGCCATGTCGTAGATGGTCAGGGCAGCCACGCTGACGGCGGTCATGGCCTCCATTTCCACACCGGTCTTGCCTGTGGTCCGCACGGTCGCGGTGATCACGACAGCGTGGCGCTCAGGATCGGGCGCCAACTCCACCGCGACGTTGGTCAGCATGAGGGGATGACACATGGGGATGAGTTCCGCCGTGCGCTTGGCAGCCATGATGCCGGCCACCTGGGCAACGGTCAGCACGTCCCCCTTGGCCAGGGCGTTCTGCTGGATGAGGGCCAGGGTTTCCGGCTGCATGACCACCATGCCCCGGGCCACCGCCACGCGCTCCGTTTCCCCTTTCTGCGAGACATCCACCATGCGGGCGCGCCCGCTGGCGTCCACGTGGCTCAACTGTCGTTCCATACACCCTCATCTTTCGCCCACATGTGCCGCAGCGCACGGGAGCAAACGCCTTTTCGTGCTCTGTCACGGGTGAGATGCTGGGTTGTAGGGGCGGGTTTGAAACCCGCCCCTACCGAGCCGTATCCCGCAAATCACGGGTGACAGACCACTAGCCGCCGATGTGGGACATCTCCACTTTCGGCCGCACGTGGGCCGTCTCCTGTGTTCGGATCTCGGAGTAGCGGTCGTCCCGGACGCGCCAGACCGACTGGAGGAAGGCGGCAAGCTGCGCATCGGTGCCTCCGTTGCGCAGCAGCGCCCGGAAGTCGTGGCCGACGTCGGTGAACAGGCAGGTGTAGAGCTTGCCTTCGGCGGAGAGCCGGGCGCGGGTGCAGTCGCGGCAGAAGGGGATCGTCACTGAAGCAATGATCCCGATCTCCCCGCTGCCGTCCTGGTACCGGTAGCGGTTGGCAACCTCACCGTAATAGTCTGGCTCCACCGGCTCCAGCGGCAGTTCCGCCGCGATCCGCCGCACGATCTCCGCCGCGGGCACCACATCGCTCATGCGCCAGCCATTGGTGGTGCCGACATCCATGTATTCGATGAAGCGCACGATATGGCCGGTCCCCTGGAAAAAGCGCGCCATGGCGACCACATCGTCGTCGTTGACACCCCGCTTGACGACCATGTTGATCTTGATGGGGTGCAAGCCTGCCGCTGCGGCCGCCTCGATGCCCTCCAGGACGCCCCGGACCGGGAAGTTCACGTCGTTCATCGCCATGAATACCTCGTCCCGGAGGGAGTCCAGGCTCACGGTGATGCGTTGCAGCCCGGCTTCTTTGAGGGCGCGGGCCTTCTTCTTCAACAGGGCGCCGTTGGTGGTCAGGGTGAGGTCGTGCAGACCGGGGACAGCGGACAACATGGCGACGAGCTTTTCGATGTCGCGCCGGACCAGCGGCTCCCCGCCCGTAATGCGGATCTTCTCCACGCCGTGGGCCACAAAGATGCGGGCCAGGCGGGTGATTTCCTCAAACGTCAGGACCTCCCGGTGCGGCAGGAACGCAAAGCCGGGTCCGAAGACTTCCCTGGGCATGCAATAGGTACAGCGGAAGTTGCACCGGTCGGTGACCGAGATCCGCAGATCGCGCAGGGGCCGGTGCAGGGCGTCGGTGAGAGCCGCCGTGCCGGCACCGGGCTGCGCTGCGTTCGCAGGCCGACGGGAAGAGAAAGCCGGTGTTCCCATAACGTTGTCCCCTGCTCCTCTCTGCGACACCGGCTCCAGTGTGGCCCTGCCCTGCGTCGCGGCGCGGCCCCAACCTGGACCGACTATACCGTGTACTCCAGTATACTGGAACGGCCTGCCTCCCGCTACTATGCTGCTGCTCCGTCAGGGTCTTTACGTTTTTGACTTCACCCCCTCGCTCTCACAAGGGTAGGGTTCCGAATTGAAGGTTGGTCGTGCGCATTATGTTCTGCGGGTCCGGCCAGGGTTCGGGCGCAAAGATCCCGAACGGCAACACCTGGCCCTTGCGCAGCGCCACCACTATCCCCACGTGTCCTCGCCTTCCCTGCTAGTGTTCTGTCAGGCATAAACTGATGGGTGCGACTGCCGCCGTGAA
>JACQUQ010000008.1 GCA_016210175.1 Chloroflexota bacterium
AGAGCACCCTGTTCAATGCCCTCAGCCACTCGGATACGCTGGCCGAGTCCAAGCTGTTCGCCACCCTGGACCCGACCACCCGGCGCGTGACTATGCCCAACAAGCAGGAAATGCTGCTGACCGATACTGTGGGCTTCATTCAGAAGCTGCCCACGACGCTGGTGGCGGCCTTCCGGGCCACCCTGGAGGAGTTGCAGCAGGCTGACGTGCTCCTGCACGTGGTGGATCTCACCCACCCGCGGGCCGCGGAGCAGGCCCAAACGGTGGAGGACTTGCTGCGGGAGTTGGGCCTGGAAGAGAAGCCGACCATCATGGTTGCGAACAAGATCGACCTGCTGGTGCCCCCCGGCGCTGGGGAGGCCGCGGCCCTCGACCTGGAACTCCAGGCCCGTCAGGACCTGGGCGCGGGCAAAGAGGTGCTCGCGGTCTCAGCGGTACGGGGCTGGGGCCTCTACCGGCTCATGGAGGTCATCACGGCCAAAGTCGGGGACGAACTCAAGGGCATCACGGTGCGCATCCCCTACACGGCCACCACCCTGGTCAACCTGTTCCGGCAGTACGGCTACGTTACCCGCCAGACCTTCGATGAGGCTGGTACGGTCATCCGCGGGAAGATCCCTGCCCGCCTGGAGCCCCGCTTTCACGGCTACCGGGTGCGGAAGTAACGGGCACCACCCGGCGGAAGACGGTGCGAACAAGATAGTCGGAGGGGGTAGGGTTGCAAACCCTACCCCCTCTTGTGTTGCTTCCCCATGAGGGGGCGCCGGGGCCCGGCTATTCCAGGTGCGGGTGCGTGCCGTGCTCGTGCCCGCCCGCGTCCGCGCCGCCGTCGTCCTGGCGGTGGCGCCGCCGCCCCCTGAGCTTCTCAAAGACCCGGAAGGCCACCGCCTGGGTGGACGACTCGGCCACCGTCCCCGCCACCACCAGGGTCTCGAACAGCTCCTCCTCCGTGGCGCCGAAGCGCAGGGCGCGCTCGGCGTGGGCCTGAATACAGTACTCACAGCGCAGGGCGGCGGCCGCGGCTACGCCCACCAGTTCCTTGGTCTTGGGGTCGAGCACGCGGTGGCGGCCCATCCCTTTCAACACATGGGGGACCGCCAGGTCAGGGCGTCGGGCCAGCACCCGCAGCACCAGAGAGACGTTCCCGTTCCGCTCCCGTATCATGTCCAGCAGCGTGGACATGGTCTCCTCGCCGTCCGCAGCGAACTCGTCCAGCAGGCGTTCGATGTCTTCTCGGTCCATGCCGCTCCTTGTCCACACCTGGCCCTAATAATAGCGCGACCGGTCTACCCGGTTGAGCAGTTCCCGTCCTTCGAGGAACCGCCGCAGGTTCCCGATAAAGAAATCAACCGACTGCTCTTCGCTGACGTCGGTCCTCCCCGCGATGTGTGGAGAGATGATCACGTTGGGGAGATCCCACAGGGGGCTGTCCGCGGGCAGCGGCTCGGTCGTGAACACGTCCAGCCCCGCGCCGGCCAGGCGGCCTGCCGTCAGGGCGTCGATCAGCGCCTGCTCGTCCACGAGTTGCCCGCGGGCGATGTTGACCAGGAAGGCCGTGGGCTTCAGGGCGGCCAGCTCCTCCCGTCCGATCATCCCCTGGGTCTCCGGGGTCAGAGGGGCGGCGATCAGCACCACGTCGGCCTGGGCCAGCATCTCCCGGAGTTGGGACGGCGGGAAAATGACGTCCGCTACCTCGTCGCCTGCGGTGCGCTCAGTGGCGCTGCGACGCATCCCGATCACGCGCATGCTGGCGGCCCGGGCCATGCGCGCCACCCGCCCGCCGATATGCCCCATGCCGACGACCGCCAGCGTCTTCCCGTGCAGCACCACCCGCGTGAAGGTCCTCCATTCGTGCCGCTGCTGCTGCTCTACCAGGCGGCGGGCGCCGCTCGCCAGCATAAAGATGAGGCCCATCGCGGCCTCGGCCACCTGGGGAGCGTTGACCCCGCGGGAATATGTGATAAGGAGCGGGCTGTCCAACAAGGGTGTGCCCAACAGTTGGTCGATGCCGGTGGCTGCCAGATGGACCCACTTGAGTCGGGGCGCACGGGCCAGCAGGTGGTCGGGAGGGCCCAGGTTGAAGTAGATGTCGGCCCGCTCCAGTTGCTCGTTGAACAGCTCCAGCGCCCGTTCCTCCTGGGGGTTCAGCGGGCGGCGGCGGGCGAAGTCGGCACGCCAGCCTTCCGAGGCGTCGATGACGTCCAGGCGCGGATCCACGGCGGCGATGCGCTGCCGCAATGCCTCCGGCAAACGTATGCCGACCAGCACGGTGAGTTTCGTGGCGGGGGCTGCGGTCATAAGGCTCCTATCTTCTGGTCCCTGCTCCCGGACGCCGCGGCAGGCCGCAGAGGGTCGCAAACGTATCCCGGCAACGCGGCCGGGCGGAGAAGGGGACAAGACATGCGCAACGTGCTGCGGTATCCTTGGTTCCCGCGAGTACCGATTATAGACGCTGCATGCGGCAGTGTCGAGGGCGGGGTACCACCGACACGCACGCCACAGGGCCTCTCCGCTTTGCGCTGTGGCTGTGCTATACTACCGTCCGATACGTCACCGGCTGGGCTGGGTCCGCAATCCGGGGCGCCCGAACGCTCTCCGCACGGGGGTACACGGTATGGCAAAGGCTGCGCTGGCGGATCTCAAGGTAGTGGACCTGGGGCAAGACATCACCGGCCCGTACTGAACCGCCCCGGGTTTGATGGAGAATTCGTTTATTGAGTCCCGGCTCCGGCCGGGGTGAGTATAGCACCGCTGCTGGCTTCTTACTCTGCCGGCGGCAGGTAGCCG
>JACQUQ010000086.1 GCA_016210175.1 Chloroflexota bacterium
TGTCAAACTGCTGTCAGGGCAGGGCACAGGCGTGGGGTTCGTGCCTGGGAGGGTAGCGCACGCGGATTGGGACCGCGTGCGCCCTGCCCGAGGATCATGTGCGGCGCGATCTCGCCCGTGATCGCCGCGACGGTGGAGACGGCCCGATCCTGCCCGGCGAGCCAGATCTGGCCGTCGCGCACGCTCAGGCGCTCGGCCGGCTGCTCTAGGACGTGCGCCGCCATCTCCAGTAACTGCCGCTTCGCCTCCGCCGCGGCGGCGCGGACGGCGGGGCCGACCGCTGCCTGGGTAGCGCTGCCCCAGCTTGGAGGCGCGTAGGGACCGGCGGCGGTGTCGCCTAAATGCAAGCGCACCTGGTCCAGCGGCAGCCCCAGCTCCTCGGCGGCGACCTGCGCCAAGCCGGTGCGCGTGCCCGTCCCGATGTCCTGGGTCCCGGTGATCACGTCGGCGCTGCCGTCGGCATTGAGCTTGACCCACGCATAGGCCGGCGGCGAGCCTGCGCCGCCCACCCAGTTGTGGGCCGCGATGCCGCTGCCCCGCCGCTTCGGCCCGGCGGCGGGAGGGCGCCGGCGCTGGCGCCAGCCGAAGGCCGCCGCGGCCTGCTCGTAGCAGGCGCGCAGGCTTTCAGGCCGGGAATAGGATCGGCCGCGCTGCTGGTCTGCTTCGGCATAGTTGCGGAGCCGCAGGTCCAGCGGGTCCAGTCCCAGTCGCTGGGCCAGCTCATCCATCGCCTGCTCAAGGGCAAAGGCGCCCTCGACGTACCCCGGCGCCCGGAACGCGCAGGCCGGGCCGGTGTTGGTGTACCACGCGGTCAACGTCATGCCGACGTTCGGACAACGGTAGAGGCTCAGGTAGACGCCGGCGACGTCGCTGGCTTCGCCGCCCACTTGGTAGGCGCCGGTCTCCAGCGCCAGGTCGGCCTGGATGGCGGTCAGCGCGCCGTCCCGCCGGGCGCCGAGCCGGACCCATTGCCGCGTGGCGTTGCGGTTCCCCGCGGCCAGGTTCTCCGCCTCCCGATCCAGCAGCAGTTGCACCGGCCGCCCGGTCCGCTGCGCGAGCAGCGCCGCGATCAGGTCGAGCTTCCAAGCGCCCTGCTTGCTGCCGAAGGCGCCGCCCACGTGCTGCGCTACCACGCGCACGCGGTTTTCGGGGATCGCTAGCTTCTGGGCGACGATGCTGCGCACCCGGAAGACCCCCTGGGTTGAGGTCCAGAGGGTGAGTTGATCGCCTTCCCACCAGGCCGTGCATCCGTGCGGCTCCAGGCAGTTGTGGAGCGCCGCCGGTGTGGCATAGACGCCCTCGACGATGACGTCGGCATCGCGGAAGCCGGCCTCGATATCGCCGCGTCCCTGACGCTGCTGACTGGCGATGTTGCCGGAAGGCCGGAGCCGCGGCGCGTCAGCGCGGAGGGCCGCGGCGAGGTCCGGCACGAAGGGGAGCGGGTCATACTCGACGGCAATCAGCCGCAGGGCGTCCTCGGCCAGTTCCTCGGTCTCGGCCGCGACAGCCGCGACCTCTTCGCCGACGAACCGCACCGTGCGATCGAAGAGCAGGCTGTCTTCGAACCACGGCATCTCTGGCGCGTTGGCCGCGCTGATCACGGCGTGGACGCCCGGCAGCGCCGCGGCGCGTGCCGTATCGATACGCCGGATACGGGCGTGGGGATGGGGGCTGCGGAGCACACGCACGCAGAGTTGGCGCGGGAGCCGGAGGTCGCCGGCATAGCGGGCGCGGCCGGTGACCTTTTCACTGCCCCCGGCGCGCGGGTGGGCGCGGCCGACAATGGAGAGGGCGGCATCGGCGGCCCAGGCGGGCAGAGCGGCGTCTTCGGCCACCCGGTAGCGCTCGTTGCCGTTTTGGCTGCGCCGTTGCCGATTGCGCTGGTTCGGCATGGATTATGCTCCGCGCTGGGCGTGCAACTCGGCCGCCAACCGGCCGGCCCGGAGGATGTTCTGGTAGGCGCCGCAACGGCAGAGGTTGCCGCTGATCGCCCGCAGGATCTGCGCATCGTTGGGCGTGGGGGTCTGGTCCAGCAGCGCCCGGATGCTCATGATCTGCCCCGGTGTGCAGAAGCCGCACTGGAAGGCATCGGCCTCAAGGAAGGCGCGCTGCACCGGATCCAGGCCGTCAAGCGCGCCGTCGGAGCCGGCCAATCCCTCGATCGTGACGATCTCGTGTCCCCAGCAATCCACGGCAAGCATGAGGCACGCGTACATGGCCCGGCCATCCACCAGCACGGTGCAGGCCCCACAGTCGCCCCGGTCGCAGGCTTTCTTCGTCCCGGTCAGCTGGAGATCATAGCGCAGCGCGCCCAGCAGGGTGCGCCGCGGCTCCACCGCGAGCGCGTGGTCGGCGCCGTTGACGCGCAGGGTAACGATCATTTCGCGCTTCCTTCTTACATACCGAACTCGATTGAGAGCAGGCCAGCAGCGACCAGGCGCCAGCGCCTGAAAAGCCATGCGCGGGAGGCCGGGAGGGCCTCGGAGCGATGGCCCGTGACCATTCCGTACCCCCCGGGTGAAGTGCGGAATACCGTCACCAACATGGCTATAAGTAAAAATGCCGTCGCGTAAAATTAACGAATTCGGACACCTAGCGGTAAGCTAAACTGCCATAGCAGACGACCAACCGTGAGGAGTGAGGCGACGTTGTATCTCGAAGTACCTGTGAGCAAAGAGGTGTGGCGCCATGCGTGCACAGTTGCGGGAAGGCCTGGGGGTCATGAGTTCGGATGGGGTGAAAGTCGGCACGGTGAAGGAGGTTCGCGCGCAGGATTTGCTCGTTATCCGGCCGCTGGGAAGCAATCTCTACGTGCCCATTGACGACGTGGCGGATATTGCGGCCGATCGGCTGGTGTTGGACGTTTCCGCCGATCAGGTGAACAAGATGAGGTGGGAGCATCCCAGCGCCGAGCGTCCCGCAGCCTGAACCGCTGGGGGCAGCCCGATCACGTCACGACACTGGGGCGCATTCTGGCCTGGCCAGGTGGGTTGCAGTCAGCATGGGGGCGTGGAGCGGCATTGGCCGCGCTGCCGAGAGCGTTCTGCCGACGCAGCGCCTGGCTCTCCTGGTCCATAGGTCTCTCCCGAAGGAGGCTACCGGTATGCCGGAGATCCTTGAGCGCGGCGATATCTACTTCGCCTACCGGCCGCGCGTTGACAAATTCCAGGTACACGGCTTCAAGGATATCCAGCGGCTGTATCTGATCCTCAAGCCGCGCCCTGCCGGCCGCTACCGCCTGCTCATCATTGGCCACAAACAGCTCCCCGAAGTGGAGAATGGCGCCCGCAGGCCGTACTGGGGCTTCGTGGAGAACGTCTTCCAGACCCCGGAGGAACTGGAGCGCGATCTCCGCGGCGCCGGTGACCAGCCGGCAGCCCGCGCCGCTGGCGAGGGCGTCTACGCCATCGCCAGCCACGAGGGCCACACGCATCTCGCCTATGCGCTGGAGTTGCCGGAGCAGTTGGGGGAGGTGCAAGCGGCGCTGCATATCGAAAAGGAAGGCAGCTATCTGCTGAGCATCAAGAATCCGGAACAGCGGTCACGGGCGGGCGTCGGCCTGGCGCCGGAACAGCGGGCGCACTTCCCGGAGGAGTTGCAGCGCCGCTTCGAGGGGCGGAACTTCATTGACGCGGACCCGCCACGTCTTCTCGATTACCCCGGGGCCGAGGTGTTGCTGATTGGCGCGGCCGAAGACGTCTCCCAGGAACTTGGCATCGAACTGTACCCCGAGCACGAGACCGCGGCCACCGCCGATGTCTTTACGGAACTGCGCTTGGACCGGCAGCAACATCCCGTCGAGCCGCTGCTGCGAGGCGTATGGCGTTAGCCCCAAGAGAGCGCCCTGCCAGAGCGTGAGGGCCGGGGCGGAAGCTCCCGGCCCTCCGCGATCCGCTGCCAGGATCCCGCCTTCGCACCGACGCCGGAGTCACACATCCTCCTGCCTGGGAAGCTCACCAATCCCTTCCTGTTCCATCTCTTCAGGGGTGAGCCGCTTCGTCGCCTCTGACTTGAGCTCCTGATCCTTCTTGCGGAGGACAGGTTCTTCGCGCTTCTTTGGGTTCTCCCGGCCCATCTGTACCCTCCCTGCCTGCCGCGGTTCCCGTAGAACGCCCAGAGCGTCATCTGGCCCGGGCAGGTCGGATCCTGGTAAGAGTCATACAGGCTACAACGTGAGGCTCCGCGGCCAAGATAACCGCGACGGACTGTTCGGATTTCCGCCAGCCGAGAGGCGGGATGGGATTCGCTGCCTTCCACTCGAGTCTTCTTTCCCCAGCCTCTCGGTTCCTCCTGACGCCCATCTCCCCCGTCGCCGTTCACTCCGCCGCACGCGGGCATGCTGCGTTAGAACAGGATACGGCGAGCGTCGCCCAAGCCAGCGGTCACGAGGAGGCGTTGGATGCCACGCAAGCTTGAGGATGCGGTGGTGGTCATCACCGGCGCGTCGAGCGGCATTGGCCGCGCCGCCGCCCTGGCCTTTGCCCGCCACGGCGCGACGGTCGTGGCGGCTGCCCGGCGGGAACTGCCGCTGCAGGAGGTTGCGACCGCCTGTGAGAACCTGGGCGGGCGGGCGCTCGTGGCGCCAACCGACACCGCGGATGAGCCAAGTGTTCAGGAACTGGCGCGCCGCGCCATCGAGAACTTCGGGCGCATTGATGTGTGGGTGAACAATGCGGCGGTCACGCTCTTCGCCCGCTTTGAGGAGTCTCCGCCCGACGCCTACCGCCGCGTGCTGGAGACGAACCTCTTCGGCTATATCCACGGCGCCCGTGCCGCCCTGCCTTATTTCCGGGAGCAGGGGAGCGGCATCCTCATCAACGTGGCGTCCGTCGTCGGCGTCATCGGCCAGCCCTACACCAGCGCCTACGTTGCGAGCAAGTTTGCGATCCGTGGACTCTCCGCGTCCCTGCGCATGGAGACGCTCGACGCTCCTGATATCCACGTCTGCACCGTGCTGCCGGCGTCCATCGACACGCCGCTGTTCCAGCACGCGGCGAACTACACGGGCCGCGCCGTCCGGCCGATGTCGCCGGTCTATGCTGCGGATCACGTCGCGGCCGCTATTGTCCGGCTCGCGGAGGCTCCGCAGCGCGAGGTGTTCGTGGGGAACGCCGGCCGGCTGCTGGGGCTGCTGCACAGTGTGGCGCCCGGTTTGGCGGAGCGGCTGCTGGCGCGCCAGGTGGACCGCAGCCATTTCCAGGAACGGTCGGCCCCGCCCACGCCGGGCAACCTCTTCCGGCCGATGCCGGAATGGACGAGTGTGAGCGGCGGGTGGAGGGCGCCCACCGGACGGGCGCTAGGAGGAGCGGCGCTCGTTGGCCTGGCGGCATTCCCCGCCGCAGTGGCGGCCTGGCAGCGCACTCGGACCGGGCTCAATCCACCCTGGCCGTTCCGCGGACGGCGGCGGAAAGGCCTTGGCCGGCTCCCGGCATTGGCTGCCTGGGGGCTGGGGCTGATCAGCGCGCGTCGCCCCCGCGTCAACGTCCAGTTGTAGGCGAAAACGGGCGGAGGACGCAGTTCCTGCCGTCGGGAGCGACGCGCCAACTCTCGAAAACAATTGCAGGTGGACGACACGGTGAGCCAACAGATGGGGCGGCTGGCAAGCTCCTGGACCACTGTACACAACCTGCCGATGCACGCTCGCGTTTCCGTAGAGCCGGCCCCGGCCGGGTGTCCGGTCGTGGTGCTGGTGCACGGCGTCGGCGTGTCCAGCCGGTACATGATCCCTACCGCGCAGCGGCTGGGAACGTCGTGCCGGGTCTACGCGCCCGATCTCCCCGGTTTCGGCCTGAGCGGCAAGCTGGCGCACGCTCTCACGCTCCGTGAGTTGTCGGACGTGCTGGCTGACTGGATGCAGGCCACCGGGCTTGACCGCGCGGCCTTGCTGGGGGACTCCTTTGGCTGTCAGGTCGTGGCCGAGTTTGCGGTGCGCCATCCGGAGCGCATCGAACAGGCGGTGCTGGTCGGGCCGACGGTGGATCCGCAGGGACGCACGTTCGGAGAGCAGGCCCGGCGCTGGTTGATCAATACCCCCTATGAGCCGGCGACGCAGGCGCTCATCGTCCTGCGGGACTACCGGGACTGCGGCCTGCGCCGGGCGTGGCGCACCTTCCAGTTCTGCCTCCAGGACCACATCGAGGAGAAGCTCCCCCTGGTGCAGGCGCCGACCCTGGTCGTCCGCGGTTCCCATGACGCCATCGTACCTCAGCGTTGGGCGGAGGAGGTGACCCGCCTCCTGCCGCACGGAAAGCTGGTGGTGATCCCAGGGGCGGCGCACACCGTGAACTCTGATGCGCCCTTGGAACTGGCGCGGGTGGCCCTTCCCTTCCTGTGGGCGGGCTGCACCACTGCCAGACGGGAGCAGATTGCATGAAAACGCCGGTCTCCAACTCGACCATCAACCTGCTCCTGGCATCGCAGCGCATCGCCCCCCGCTACGTCGCCAGTTTCGACTCGGCCTCCGCCATGCTGCGCGCCCTCGGCCGTTTCCTGCGCGGCCACGACTTCCCGGTCCTGGGTCTGTTCCCCGGGTGGATCGCCCCGATGCTGGAGCCGGTCGCCGCGGCCATTAACGCGTTGCCCAACCACATCCGGGAGGCGATCTATATCCGGAGCAGTGCGGGGGAGGGAATCCCGCAGGCGGACACGGGGCTGGTCCGGGCGGAGGCGCTCTCCCGCTGGGTGGTGAGCGAGTACCCCCGGCGCCGCTACCCCGCAGCGATGATTGGTTCGTCCAACGGGGCCGGCATCCATCTGTGCGCCGCGCTGGGGATTCCCTGGCTGCCGCAGACCTTCCTCGTTCCGGTCCAGCGCAGCGGCGTGCACCCGGATGAGCCGCAACAGGACTTGGCGCTGATGGACAGGTCAGCGCGGGCCTTGCTGGCAGCTAACCCGGACCTCCAACTGCATCACATGCACGACCCCAGTCAAGACCGGCTGACGATCCAAGGGATGACCTACTTCCGAATCAAACGCCGCAATTTGGGAGAGACCTATGAGCGGTTCCTGGAGGAAACCCTGGAGCCGGGTGCCACGCTCTTCCTGATAGAGTGTGGACTTAGCTGGCCGACGACCCAGGTTGATGACCGCTACCTCTTCCAGTTCGGTGCGCTCGGCGGGCCGACTACGCAGGAGTACTTCTGCGGCGGCCCCCGTGTGGAGGACTACCTCCGACGCTACCAGTCCTACCGGCGGCGCTGGGACCCGCCGCCGCCCAATGGGGACCGGCCCGAGGCGGAGTGGGGCTTCGAGCCGACGCTGCGGGAGGACGTGGAGCGCCTAGCGCGGCGGCGCGGCTATCGCATCCGGCGCATCATCTTCGAGCAGCCGGAGGATCTGAGTCCCCTGGTCGCCGACCTCTACCGCTGGTGGTACCGGCAGCGCGGGCTGCATCCCAACCGGCTGCTGGTGGAGTCCTTCATCGTCATGGAACCGTGGTGGGCGCTGCGAACCGCTTCGGCGCCCTTCTGGATGGTGTTCAACACCCAGCCGTCAGCGGATGGCTTGGAGCGGTACTTGGAGCAGACCGACCCTTTTGACGAGATCCGGATGATGCTCTTCTCTCATGGTACCGACGGGATCGGTGTCACACCCATCGCTCGCTGGCGGTCGCTCCTCCGGCGGGCGCGTGTACAGGGGAGTTTCGTGGGGATGGATGAGCCAGCGTACCCCCGAGATTTCGCCACCTTCGTGCGCTACAACCGTGACCTTCAACGGACGATCGCCGCGCGCTATCCTTTGCCGGGGCCGCTGGCGCTGCGCCAGCTCGACGCCTTTTTGGAGCAGACCGGAGACCGCTACCCTGTGCGGTGGATCGTGGAGCCAGGCCAAGATACCGACGTCCAGCAGCGGGCTGCGTAGACCGGCCGCAGGCGGTCGCTGCAATGTGGAGGAGAACGACTGAGACGTGATGGAGCGGGGCAGCCGTGACCAACACCGTGCGGTACTGGGTCGGCACGAGCGGCTGGATGTACCGCCACTGGCGTGGCCGGTTCTACCCCGAGGACTTGCCCCCAACGCGGTGGCTCGAGTACTACACCGGCCGCTTCTCGTCGCTCGAGCTGAACGCGCCGTTCTACCGTCTGCCCACGGAGGCGGCCATCGCAGGCTGGCGGGAGCGGGCGCCCGCGGGCTTCCGCTATGCGGTCAAAGCCAGCCGTCTCATCACCCACGCCCAGCGCCTCAAGGGCTACGACGACGCGCTGGCGACCTTCCTGGCCAGCGCGCGGCTCCTGGGCGACCGTCTCGGCCCAGTCCTGTTCCAGCTCCCGCCCGATCTCGCCCGCAATGACCCGCTCCTGGCTGATTTCCTGGCTCTGCTGCCCCGGGATCTGCGGTACGCCATCGAGTTCCGGAGCCGGTCCTGGTTTGACGACACCGTCTTTGATCTGCTGCGGACCCACCACGTCGCCTTGTGCGTGCATGACTGGCGCCAGATGGTCTGTCCCCGCATCACCACCACCGACTTCGCCTACTACCGGTTCCACGGACCGACCGGGTACTACGGTGGCCGGTACGGCGAGGCCGCCCTGCGTCGCTGGGCCGATGCCCTCCGAGGCGGCGAGGCCGGCGTCCAGGACGTCTATGCCTACTTCAATAACGATGCCCACGCCGACGCCATCGAGGACGCCCAGACCCTCCAGCGCCTCCTGATGGACACGGCGGGGGAGCATCATGACGTGGGCTGAGGGGGCGACCGATGACGCTGGACCGAGCGGAGCCGATTTGCGTGTTCCTCTGCGGTGACGTGATGACGGGCAGAGGCATCGATCAGGCCTTACCGTGTCCTGGGAACCCGGTGTTGTACGAGTCGTCTGTCCGCGATGCCCGCGAGTATGTGCGGCTGGCCGAGCGGGTCAACGGTCCGATCCCGCAGCCGGTGGAGGGTGCGTACCTCTGGGGCGATGCGCTGGAAGCACTCCAGCGTGCGGGAACGGATGTGCGCATCATCAACCTGGAGACCAGCATCACCGCCAGCGAGGAGGCCTGGCCCGGCAAGGGGATTCACTACCGCATGCACCCCCGCAACATCGGCTGCCTCACGGCGGCCGGCATCGACTGTTGCTGTCTGGCAAACAACCACGTGTTGGACTGGGGCTACGCGGGCATGGCGGACACGCTCCAGACGCTGGACGCAGCCGGCGTGGCTCACGCTGGCGCTGGGGGCAATGCCGCGGCGGCCGTGGCGCCGGCCGTGCTGGACGTGGCCGGGAAAGGCCGGGTGGTGGTCTGCTCGTTCGGCGCAACCACCGGCGGCATCCCCCGAGAGTGGGGCGCGACCAACGACCGGCCGGGCGTGAATCTGCTGCCGGACCTGTCGGAAGCCACCGCCCGAACGGTCGGGCGCCGCATGCGCCAGACCGCGCGGCCCGGCGACGTGATCGTGGCCTCGATCCACTGGGGCCCCAACTGGGGCTACGCCATCCCTGACGAGCAGATCGCTTTCGCCCATCGCCTGGTCGAGGAAGGCGTTGCTATCGTGCACGGCCATTCGTCCCATCATGTGAAGGCGATCGAGGTCTACCGCGAGCGCCTGATCCTCTACGGCTGCGGTGATTCCCTCGACGACTACGAGGGGATCGGCGGATATGAGGCGTTTCGCAACGACCTGCGACTGATATATCTGATCCGGGTGGATCCTCGCCAGGGCCGGCTCGTGGGGGCACAGTTGGTCCCCCTGCAGGTCAGGCAGTTTCGGCTCCAGCGCGCCGCGGAGGCGGATGCGACGTGGCTTTGCCATCTGCTGAATCGGCTGGGAAGCCCGTTTGGCACGCAGATGGAGTTGGCGGACGACCCCAGCATCACCCTCCGCTGGCAGGAGCGCCAACCGGGCAGCTCAACATCAGGCAGGCGATTCCATTCTTCACACTCGTGATGAAGCATGTATTTCGACAATCGCTGTAAGCATCCCTGCTGGGCGCGCTCAAGCGTTCACCTTGCCTCTCTCTCAGTAGAATGCGAACGTACACTTAGCCAGTAGCACTTAACCATGATTTAAATAACCATTGGTGCTAGCGATGACCGGCAATTATCCGGCCAATAACCTGCCTTTCAGCGTAAGCTATCGGGGACTTTTGCTAAAGGACTGGCCCCGTTGACCGTCCAACTCATGCACAACCGGGCCGGGGTTGCCCGGGGCCGTCCCACATTAGTTGCGGTATTTCCCCGATCAAAGTCCTCTTGTGCCTAATCATCGTCGTAAACCCAAGTCATTGCTAGCACCAATGGTTAAATACGATCACGCTGTGTGAGCATATATTCTTCGGACCGCAAGATTCCCGGTTCATTCCGTGACCGGGGGGAGGATTGGCTTCGATGGCATAGCGCGTGGGCGTCGCATGCACGTGCACGCCATGTGACCAGCGCGTGACGTGCACGTGCATGCGATTATTATTGGTAAAATGCAACAGATATTTATGAAATTGGGTTTGTGTAACAGGGATCCGCGGCAAAATGCTTGGCAGAAACGAGGTAGAATCATAGGGATGGTAGCCCCGAAGGGATTCGAACCCTTAGCCTACGGATTAGAAGCACGTCCGTTCACGGGACGTACGGATTTCGCGTCCGTCGGTTGCCAGTTCGGAAGCGGCCACAAGCTGAAAATAGAAGTACTTCCGCTGGATTTTCACCCAAGCTAGGCACGATCCTAGCACA